>DASQJU010000204.1:0-9143 GCA_035630915.1 Allosphingosinicella sp. | reverse complement strand
TTATAGCCCATCCGCGCCGCCCAAGGCGCCAGCACCGGCAGCACCGGCGCCAGCTGCGCGCGGTATTTCTCCCAGCGTCCCTTCGCACGCGTGTAGAGCGGCTCGGCGACCTGGGCGTAGCTCGGCGTGCCGATGAAGGCGCGGGTGCGGGCGCTTGCGACATGGTCGAGCATCGCATCGTCCCAGGCGAGGCCGAGGAAGGCAGCGGCCGCGCGGAGCTCCGCCTCGGGATCCTCGATCATCCGCTCGTAGCGCACCGCGTGGACCTGGAGCGGGAAGATCGCCCGGCATTGCGCCCAATAGTCCATCACCGCGTCGTAGAGCGCGGCATTGTCTTCGAGCGTCAGGAAGTTCGCCATCGCCCCGCGCGGATCGAAGCGGGTCATGAAGCCCGACAGGACGACGTCGCACGGGTGGCGCTCGGCGAACAGGATCGGCGCGTCGGGGAAGAGGCGGTGGATCAGCGCGGCATCGACGCTGCCGAGTGGAAGCTTGTCGACCACGCGCTTGCCCCGTGTCTCAGGCGCGAGCGCGTCGAGCGTCTCGAAATAGAGCTCGCGAAGCTCTGCGACCTCGCTCGCGCTCAGCGCCGCGATCCGCTCGATCCCGCCGGCGGCGAGCGCGGCGCTGTGCAGCACCGGCTGCTCCTCGATCACCGCGATGCCGGGATGGCCGGCGAGCATCGTGTCGAGCAGGGTCGTGCCCGAGCGCGGAAAGCCGAGCAGGAATATGGGCGACGGCCGCACTGAGGAGTTGGCGGCCGCCGCCCAACCCTGAAACCACATTGGGGTTGTGGCCCGGGCATGGCGACGGATCCTCGCGCGGAAGTCCGCCGCCATTTCCTTGGCGCCGGCGGTCGCAGCGGCCGCGCGGCGGTTCATCTCGGCGAAGGCGGTGAACGCGGCTTCGCTGTCGCCCAGCCGGTCGCTGATTCGCCCGATCAGTTCGGCCCGGGCCCCGCCGTCGGCGGCGTCTGGCGCGGCGCGGGCGGCGGCCAGCGCGTCCTCGAACGCCCCCCGGCGGAAAGCCAGGCGCGCGCGAGGAAGCGCCGTGTCCGCCGGGGGGACGCCCAGGCTCTCGGCCCGGGCGATCAGCGTTTCCAGTTCGTCGATCCGATTGTCCCGCTCGGCGAGGTCGGCGAGCGCCAGCAAGGCCGGCACGCAGGCGCAGTCGAGCCGCAGCGCCTGCCTCAGCGCCGCTTCGGCCGCGGCCGGGCGGCCGAGCAGATCCTCGAGCCGCGCGATCGTCACCCGCACCAGGGGATCGTAGGGGAGGGCGCGGGCCTGAGCCTTGGCCGCGGCGAGCCCGGTTTCCGCCTGCCCCGCCGCCGCCTGCGCTTCGGCCAGCCGGGCGCGGACGGCCGCTTGATGCGGACGCAGGGCGAGCGAGCGCGCCAGCGCGTCGACCGCGCCCGCCATGTCGCCGAGCGCCATCCGGGTCTCGCCGAGGCCGCTCCAGCTTTCGAAGTCGTGCGGATCGCGTGTCGTGGCCGCCCGATAGCCGTGCGCGGCCTCGCGGTGGCGGCCGCGGCGCTGGTCGAGCAGAGCGCGCAGCCGTGCGGTCTCGCCACGGCCGAGACCCGCCAGCGCGGCTTCGGCTTCGTCGAGCGCGCCGGCGGCGATCAGCGCGCGGGCGAGTTCAATCCGCGGCATCGGATCGCCGGGGATCAAAGCGGCGGCCCGGCGCAAATGGGGCAGGGCGCCGCCGAGATCGAGCCGGCGGGCGTGGAGCAGGCCGACGAACAGGCTGAGCGCTCCGTCGTCGGGCGCTTCGGTCAGCGCCGCCTCGCCGGCAAGGATCGCCCGCGAAACCTCGCCCCGGCGGGCCAGGTCGATCGCTTCGCGCGCCTTGGGGGGTATCGATGCCACGCCGCCGCTCCTCGGAGCCTTGGCTAGGCCCCGGGGAATCGACCTCGCCACGCACGCGCGACGATCGTCACGCCTGCGCGACGAACGTCACGCGCGCGGGCCGGAGAGCTTGAGCTGGTGCGCGTCGAACGCCTAAAGAATGTTCGTGCAGCTTACACCTCAGGATATCGAGCGCGAGGAGAAGCGCAGCGCCTCGGCGCGCCGGCGCTCGACTTTGATCCTGATCGTCGCCTTCTGGGCGTTCGCCGTGCTGATGCTGTCGATCCGCGCGCTGCTGGTCGATACCGCGCCGCTGACGGTGCTCGGCCCGCGCCGCCTCGTCGCGGCGATTGTCGGCACGATCCTTTGCCTCGCCACCGCGAAGCTGCTGGAGGCGCTGCGCAACCGCTCCTTCGCCGAACGCATCGTCTGGGGCGTCGCCAGCGCCTTCGTCATGGCGGTCGTGCTTACCCTCTTCACCTCCTACCTGAACCGGGTGATCTTCCCCGTGCGGGAGCTGGGCGAGCTCAATTTCGGCGAGAGCGCGCAATGGGCGCTCGTCTGGCTCGGCTATTTCCTCGCCTGGACGGGAACCCATCTCGCGCTCACCTACCATTGGGAGAGCCAGGAACATCAGCGCCGCGCCGCCCTGCTCGCAGAGATGGCGCGCGACGCGCAGCGGGCGGCCTTGCGCTACCAGCTCAACCCGCATTTCCTGTTCAACACGCTGAACTCTGTCGCCGCCTTGGTCGGCGAGGGGCGCGGCGCGGAGGCGGAGGCCATGTTGGTCAATCTCGCCACCTTCGTTCGCGCGACTCTGACCAGCGAGCCTTCGGGTGTTATCCCGCTCAGCGAGGAGATCGCCCTTCAGCGCCTCTATCTCGGCATCGAGCAGGCGCGGTTCGAGGAACGGCTGAAGGTAGAGATCGACCTGCCCGAGGCGCTGAAGAACGTCTCCGTGCCGGCCTTGATCCTTCAGCCGCTGGTCGAGAATGCGATCCATCACAAGCTGGCCGGCGCGGAAGGCGAATTGACCCTGCGCATCGCCGCCGCCGAGCACGGCGACGGGATCCAGCTCAGCGTCGAGGATGACGGCGTCGCCGTCTCGGGCGACGGCAGCGGCGCGGGGCTCGGCCTGCAGAATGTCGCGGCCAGGCTTCGGGCGCATTTCGGTGAGGGCGGAAGGCTCGACGCCGCCCCGCGCGACGGCGGAGGCTACCGCGCGTTGATTGCGATGCCGCGCAGTCCCTCCTGATGGCCGAGCTTCGCGCCCTGCTGGTGGACGACGAGCCGCTGGCGATCCGCCGGCTCTCCCGCTCGCTCGAACGGGTCGCCGGCATCGAGGTGGTCGGCGCGACGACCAGCGCCCGCCAGGCGGTCGCTTTGATCGACAGCGAGCATCCGGACATGGTCTTCCTCGACATCTCGATGCCCGGCCTCTCGGGCTTCGAGGTGCTGGAGCGGATCTCGCCGCAGGAGCATCCCGCGGTGGTTTTCGTCACCGCCTATGACAGCCACGCCGTCCAGGCGTTCGACGTCGCCGCCGCCGACTATCTGATGAAGCCCTATGCGCAGGACCGGCTCGAGGAGGCGGTCGGGCGCGGGCGGCTGTGGCTCGAGGCGCGCGCCGCTCGGGCGACCACCGAGGGCGCGTCGGCCGGCACTCCGCTGGAGAGCCTTTGGGTTCATCGCCACAACGAGTTCGTCCGCGTGCCGGTGGGCGAGGTGAGCTGGATCGAGGCGCACGGCGATTATGTGAAGATCCACGGCGCGCGCCAGACCGGCCTCGCCCGCGCCACCCTGACCTCCCTCGAGCGCAGGCTCGATCGCGCCGATTTTATGCGCGTTCACCGCTCGGCGATCTGCCGCAAGGCGGCGGTCGTCAGTCTGCGCCGCAAGCCGAGCGGGGCGGTCTGCGTGCTGCTCGACAATGGCGACGAGGCCCCTGTGGGGCGCGCGTTCGTGCCCGGCCTCAGGGCCCTGCTGCGGCGGGTGGCGCGCTGAAGGCCAGGGGGTCGATTCAACGCTTGCGTCGAACGGCTGAGCGCAGAAGATGCGGTGGAACGAGCCCGGCGAGCCGTCGAATTCGTTGCCCTCTCGATATGAAACAGAAGCTGCACCTGCATCGCCCCGCGATGGCCGCGCTGTTCGCGCTCGTCGCCTCCTCCACCGCGCCTGTGTTCGCGCAAGACGTGACCGTCGTTTCCCCGCCGCCGGTGGTGATCGACGCGCCGCCGCCCGTGGTCAGCGCACCGCCGCCGGTGGTGACGCCGACGCCGGCGCCGCTTCCGTCCACCCCGGTAGCGCGCACCGCGCCGCCGCCGGCCGAGACCCGCGCGACCCCGGTCTCCACGCGTTCGACAACCCGCACGGTTAGGACGCGCACCGCCGCGCCGGTCCGATCGCGCCCGGTGCCGGTCCAGGCTGCACCGGCTCCCGCGCCCGCCCCGATTGTCGCCGAGCCGGTGGCTCCGGTGGCCGCTGCGCCAGCGCCGATTGCACCTGCCCCGATACCCGTCGACGCCGTGGGCCCGGTCGCGGAGCAGAACAGCCTCGCCCAATATTGGCCGTGGCTCGCCGCCGCGGGCGCGTTGCTGCTCGCCGCGCTGACGCTGCTCGCGCTGCGTCGCCGGCACACGGCTTATGCGGAGCGTGAGGTCTATTATGACGAGCCCGTCTACGAAGCCGCGCCGGAACCGGCCTACGCCGCGCCGGTCGCGGCCGCTGCGGCTGCGGATGAAGTCGCGGCCTCCGAGCCCCACACCGCGGACATGGAAACGCTTGCCGCCTCCTCCGAGCCCGCGCCGGATCGCCCCTGGCTTGAGTTCCTGATGCGTCCGGTGCGCGCGGGAACCAGCGAGGACGAAACGGTGGTCGAGTTCGAGCTGACCGTGGGCAATACCGGTTCCACCGCGGCGCGCGACGTGCGCGTGTCGACCTGGATGGTCGCCGCCGGCGAAGGCACCGAGATGGAGCGCTCGCTGATCGAGCCGCCGGCCGATGCGACCCGCTCGGACCTGTCGATCGAGCCGGGCGACGGCGCCCGCGTCGATGGCGCGATGGCGTTGCCGAAGGACGGGCTTCAGGGCGATGTCCTGCCGGTCGTCGTCGCCGACGCGCGCTATACCCTGCCCGACGGCAGCGAGGGGCGCACTCACGCTTCCTTCGCGGTCGGACGCGCCGGCGATGGCGACGGCGAGCTCGAGCCCTTCAAGCTCGACCGCACCGGCATCACCGAGAATGTCGAGGCTCGCCTCCACGGCGAACCCGAACGCGTCTGACGCTCGTTACTGAGACGAATTGGGGCGGCTCCACGCGAGCCGTCCCGGTTCGGCGGGCCGGATGCCGGCCGTCACCCAATTCCCGCGAACCCCCGCTCCAGATCTGCGATCAGGTCCCCGGCCTCCTCCAGTCCGACGCTGAGTCGCAGCAGATTCGGACCGAGACCGGCCGCGGCCTGTGCTTCGGGGGGCATGCCACGATGGGTCATCGTCGCCGGCTTGCAGATCAAGGTGGAATGGGCGCCTAGCGACGAAGCGAGGGTGATGAGGCCGAGATTGCCGAGGAAATCGGCGGTCGCCGTCTCGCCGCCCTTCAACTCGAACGAGATCATGAAGCCCGGACCGTCCTGCTGCCGCCTGGCCAATTCGGCATCGGGATGGCCGGCGAGGCCGGGATAATGGACGGCCGCGATTCGATCGTGGCCGGCAAGCCAGACCGCGATCCGGCCGGCGGTCGCTTCCTGCCGGTCGAGCCGGACCGACAGGGTGCGCATGCCGCGCAATGTGTGCCAGGCGCCGTGCGGAGTCGCATTCAGACCGGCGGCATTCGACCACCAATGAAGGCGCTCGACCAGCGCGTCGTCGCGGGCGAGAACGGCACCGCCGAACCAGTCGCCATGGCCGTTGATCGCCTTGGTTGTCGAATGGATCACGAGGTCGCAGCCGAGCGCGATCGGCCGCTGGCGGAGCGGCGTCGGCAAGGTGTTGTCGGCGACGCTGACGGCCCCCGCCGCCCGCGCGCGCTCTGCCACGCGGGCGATGTCGGTGAGCCGGAGCAGGGGGTTGCTCGGGCTTTCGATCCAGACCATCGCCGCGTCGTCGAGCGCGAAGCCGTCGGGATCGGACATGTCGACGAATTCGGCGCGGAGTCTCCTCTGCTCTTCGAGGCCGCGGATCAGCCGGTAGGTGCCGCCATAGCAATCGTGCGGCGCCACCACCTTGGCCTCGGCGGGGAGCAGGAGCAGGGTCAGCAAGGCGGCAGACTGGCCGCTGCCCGTCACCACCCCGCCCGCGGCGCCCTCGAGTTCGGCGAGCACGTCCGCGAGCATGTCGCGATTGGGGCTGACCGTCCGCGCATAATCGTAATCGGGCTTGGTGTCGCTGTCGGCCCAGCGATAGGCGTCGGACGTCCACAGCGGCGGAGCGATGCCGTGAAGCGCGGGGTCGAGATCGGCCGCGGCGGCGGCGAGGATGGTGGCGGGGCTACGGCGGGTCATGGTTCCTCCAGGAAGGCGGCGGCGAGCGCGCCGATCTTGTCGGCCTCTTTCAGGAACATGTCGTGCCCGTAGAGGCAATCGAGGATGTGGAGCCGCGCGTCGGGAAGCGCGGCGGCCAGCGCCTCTGTCTGCGCCGCCGGCACGATGATGTCCGAAGTCGCGCCGATGACGAGCACCGGGATCGTGATGCGCGAGGGATCGACGCGATGCCGGTCGATCGCGGCGGAGAGGCTGAGGAATCGGCCGGGCGACATCACGTTCTGATAGGCCTCGCCGCGGGCGCGGAGATAACGGCCGGGTTCCGAGACTGCGAGCGGATCGGCCTCCCCGATGCCGCCTTCGAAGCGGAGCCCGAACTCCTCCCGAGTCCGGTAGGTGAGCATGGCAAGGCCGCGCGCGATCGCCAGGCCCTCCGCGCCCCGACTGCTTTCGAGGGCGAGCGCGACCACCCGGCGCTGGAGCTCGCGCGCGGCGGTCGAGGCGGGATGGGGGGTGGCCGGCGCGGAGATGGCGACGAGGCGGCGCAGTCGCTCCGGAAAATGCCGGGCGAGGGCGAGCGCGACCATGCCGCCATAGGAAGCGGCGATCACCGCTTCGGCTCTCTCGATGCCAAGCGCGTCGAGCGCGGCGCAAAGGACCCTGGCCTGCTCCTCGCTGGTCGGCGCAGCGCGGCCGCTTTCGTCGGCTGCGAAGTCGAGGCCGACCACTCGGTAATGCGCGGGATCGGCCACGCGGCCGAGCCCAGTCCACCAGCCGCCCCCGGGCCCGTCGGCCACGAAGCGGTTGGCGGAAATTCCTCCCAACGCGACGATTGCCGGCAACGCCGGATCACCGACCGCTCGGGCGCGGGTGCTCTTGCCGAGGTGCGACAGCGAAGAGGGAAGGGAGACGACGACGTCCTCGACTGCGCTCATTGCCTTTGTGCCGCTCCCTCGTGGATCGCGAACAGATCGGCGACGATCGCTTCCGCCGTCGCCGCGCCGCCCGCGCCCCGCCCGACGCAGCCGAACACCGCACCGCCGTCAAGGGTGACGCGCGCGCTGTTCCATTCGCCGGGCAGGGCTGGAAGACCGCAGGCGCCGGCCGGCTCCAGAGTGACTTCGGCGCTCGTCCGGGTCAGCCGCGCCACCTGCAGCCAGCGCCTGCCGCTCCGCGCGATCTCCACCGCCCGTTCGGCATCGAGCGGCTCGGCGGTGACGGCGACGGTCGCGGGATCGGCGCCGAAAGCGGCCGCGGCGATCAGTCGGAGCTTGGCCGCGGCGTCATGGCCTTCGAGATCGCAGGCGCAATCTTTCTCGGCGAAGCCTGCGGCGCGGGCGGCCTCGAGCGCCGCGTCGAATTCGGCGCCGGCGGCCAGCCGATCGAGGATGAAATTCACCGTGCCGTTGAGCGTCGCCACGACCTCGTCGATCTCGCCTGCGGCCCGAGCCTCCGCGATCGTCTCGAGCACGGGCGCGGCCCCGCCGACCGCCGCGGAATAGAGCAGGGAGCCGCCCGTCTCCCCGGCCAAATCGGTGAGCGAACGGCCGGCGCGCGCGACGACCCTCTTGCTGGCGCTGACCACATGGGCGCCCGACGTCAGCAGGGCCCGGCTCAGCCGCTCTCCAGTGTCGTCGCAGGACAAGGCGTCGACCAGGATGTCGGCTTCGGCGGCAAGGAAGGCCTCGGAGCGGTCGGTGAGCGGGCAGGGCGGCCCCACCGCGCGAGTCCGGCCGAGGTCGCGGACCAGGATCGAGACGATCTCGAATCCGGGCTCGCGCGCCAGCCGGGCGGCCAAAGCTTGGCCGACCACGCCATAGCCGGCGAGGGCGATCCGCAAGGGGCGGCGTTCGGCGAGCGGCTGCGGCACCCCGGTCGAAGGACCGACATGGGTCGGCGCCTCGCCGCCGATCTCGGCGATTTCGAGCGGGAGGCCGCGGGCGGCGGCATAGTCGATCGCCTGGGGCTGGATCAGCTTGCCGGCGACCCGCGCCGCGTCGGACCAGCTGATCTCGGCAAAGCGGCGCGGCTCGCGCAGCACCGCCGGGTCGCGGTCGTAGACTCCGTTCACATCCTTGAAGAGCCGCACCCGCGCGGCCCCCAGCTGCGCGCCGAGAAAGACTGCGCTGAGGTCCGAGCCGCCGCGGCCGAGCAGGGTGCGGCGACCGGCCTCGTCCGTGCCGACGAAGCCGGGAACGATGACCAGCCCGTGCCGGCCCAGCCTGTCCTGGAGCGCGTGTCGGTTCAGCGTTTCGGGATGGGCATTCAACGCGTCGCCGCCGGTAGTGAGACCGAGCGCCTCCGGCCGGCAGATTTCGGCGGGAAGGCCGATCCGGTCGCAGGCGATCCGGAGCAAGGCTGCGGTCCGCTCCTCGCCGAGCGAGACCAGGTCGGCGACGCCGGCGCAATCGACGCCGCCGGCCACGGTCACTGCCTGGGCGAACAGGGCGTCGGTCTCGCCGGCCAGAGCCGAGACGATCACGACGAGCCGCCAGCCGGCGCGGCGATGGCGATAGATTTCGCCCGCGACCCGCGGCAGGTCCTCGATGCTGCGCAGCACCGAGCTGCCGAACTTGAGGATCGCAAGCGGGCTGGCCGAGGTGGCGACCTCATGAGCGTCGGGTCGGCGGAGAGTCGAAAGCGGCACGAGCAATTCCTTCTTCACTTCGAAGGACGCTGCTGCCGAAAGACCCCGTATAATTGCCGGTCCGGCCGCATCGTCCCTGGTTGGGACCGCCACCTTGCCCGGGAGGGCAGGTTGGCGTGGACCGTCACCGGCCCACTCTTGATGCAAGAAACTTACGCACCCGAAGATGCCT
>DASQJU010000203.1:0-10298 GCA_035630915.1 Allosphingosinicella sp. | reverse complement strand
CGTCGGCCTGATCCTGCTCTGGGTCCTGCTGCTTGGCGTCTGCTTCCTGATCGTCGGCAGCCGGACCGGGCTCCTCGTCCGGTACATCCGCGATCCGATCGTGCTCGCTTTCTCGACCGACTCGTCGGAGGCGGCCTTCCCGCGCACGCTGGAGGCGCTCGACCGGTTCGGCGTGCCGCCGCGCATCGCCAGCTTCGTCCTGCCGCTCGGCTATTCGTTCAATCTCGACGGCTCGATGATGTACATGACCTTCGCGTCGATCTTCATCGCCCAGGCCTATGGCATCGATCTGACCTGGGGCCAGGAGATCGCGATGCTGCTGACGCTGATGATCACGTCGAAGGGCATTGCCGGCGTGCCGCGCGCCAGCCTGGTGGTGATCACCGCGACGCTCTCGCAGTTCAACATTCCGGAGGCGGGCATCCTGCTCGTCCTCGCCATCGACCACTTCCTCGACATGGGCCGCTCGGCGACCAACGTCGTCGGCAATGCGGTGGCGAGCGCGGTGGTCGCCAAATGGGAAGGCGGCCTCGATCCGGTCGAGCCGGCCGATATCGAGCCGCCCCACGCGCCCTCGCACCGCGCCACTCCACCCCCGCCGGAGAGCTAGGCGTAGCAGTAGGGCCCGCCCGCCTTCAGCGCCGCGGCATAAGCGGGCCGGGCGTGGATCCGCTCGAGCCAGTCGACGAGGTGCGGATGGCGCTCATCGAGGCCCGCGCGGGTGCGCGAGATTTCCAGCGGAAAGCTCATCATCACGTCGGCGGCGGTGAATTCCTCGCCGGCGAACCAATCGCGCTCGGCAAGCTCGCTCTCCAGCCAGTCGAAATGCCGGGCCAGCATCTTGAGGATCGGCTCGCGCGCGGGGCGGCCGAGCAGGCCGAGACGGCCGACGATCAGCAGGCCGAACAAGGGCGGCATCATCGAGCCTTCGGCATAATGGAGAAAGTGGCGGTAGCGCAGCACCGCGTCGCGGTTGGCAGGCGGCCCGAGGCGCCCCTCCGCCTTCTCGACCAGATATTCGGCGATTGCCCCGGTTTCCGCGATGGCGCGGCCCTGGTCCTCGATCACCGGCGACTTGCCGAGCGGGTGGACTCGGGCGAGCGCGGGCGGCGCGAGCATCGTCTTGGCGTTGCGCTCGTAGCGCTTCACTTCATAGGGCAGCCCCAATTCCTCGAGCAGCCACAGGATGCGCTGCGAGCGCGAATTTTCGAGATGGTGGACGACGATCATACGCCAGCCTTCGCCAAGAGGGCCGCCAGCTCGCGGACGAGCTTGGCGGCGAGAGTCGCGGTGACGCCGTTGACGTCCCGCGCGGGATTGAGCTCGACGATATCGGCGCCGACGATCGGCCCGGTCACGCGGTGCAGCACCTGGAGGAATTCGCGGCTCGACGGGCCGCCGGGCTCGTGGTGCGACACGCCCGGCGCGAAGGCGGGGTCGAAGCCGTCCATGTCGATGCTTATGTAGAGCGGCGCATCCGGGATCGGCACGCGCTCCGGCGCGAAATCGCGCATCTCGACGATCTCGACGCCGTACCGCTCAGCCTGGGCGCGGCAGTGACGGTTGAGCGTGCGGACGCCGAACTGGACCAGCCGCTTCGCATGCCCGCTTTCCATGATCCGCGCGAACGGCGAAGCGTGGCTGAGCGGATCGCCGCCGAAATCCTCGTAGAGATCGGGATGGGCGTCGAAATGGAGGATGTTGAGCGGCCCGTGCACCGCGGCCATCGCCGCCACGATCGGCCCGGTCACCATATGGTCGCCGCCAAGGCAGATCGGCACGGCGCCGTCGGCCACGGCGGCGCGCACGGCCGCGCCGATCCGCGCCGGATCGTCGTCATCCTCGCGCAGAGTCAGGTCGCCGGCATCTTCGACCACAAGGTCGGTGCCGAGCTCGATGCCGGATTCGGCTGAGTCATTGGCATGATCGGAGGCCAGAGCGGCGCGGATCGTCGCCGGGGCGGCCGCGGCGCCGCGCAAGAAGGAGCTGTGGCTGTCGGTCGGCAGGCCGATCAGCCTGAGGCGCGGCAAGGAGGCTGGCGCGATCACGCCGCGGCTTGTCGCCGCTCGCTGCGCGCCGCGCAAGCCGAATTGGCCTTGCCGCCCCTGCCGCGCTTCGGCAGAGGCTCAGGCCCCTTCGCCGGATTGAATGATGGACGCCGACACCCCGCGCATGCCGGGCAGGACCGAGTTCGTGCTGCTGATGGCCGCCCTGATGGCGTCGAACGCGATGGCGATCGACGCCATGCTGCCCGCGCTGCCGGCAATCGGCGAGGCGCTCGGCGTCGCTCGCGACAACGATCGGCAGCTGGTGATCACCTTCTTCCTGCTCGGCTACGGCCTGTCGCAGGTCGCTTTCGGGCCGCTCGCCGACCGGCTCGGGCGCAAGCGGCTGCTGGTCGGCTGCCTTTTGGCTTATGCCGCCTTCGGTGCGCTTTCGGGGCTGGCCGGCAGCATGGCGCTGCTGCTCGCGGCGCGCTTCACCCAGGGGATCGCCTCAGGCGGCCTGCGCGTGCTCGTCGTGGCGGTGATCCGCGACCGCTTTCACGGCGCGGCGATGGCCCGGATCATGTCGAGCGCGATGATCGTGTTCATGATCGTGCCGGTGCTCGCGCCGAGCTTCGGCCAAGCGGTGCTGGCCGTGGCCAACTGGCGCTGGATCTTCGCCTTGCTTGCTGCCTACGGCCTGTGGCTGGCGGTGTGGAGCGCGTTCCGGCTGCCCGAGACGCTGGCTGTCGAGGATCGGCGGGCACTGTCCGTGCGCACTATCGGCGCCGGCCTCGGCCAGACGCTGCGGCGGCGCGAATCGATCGGCAACACGCTCGCGGCGACGCTCGCCTTCGGCGGCCTGTTCGCCTTCATCGGCTCGATCCAGCAGATCGTGTTCGACGTCTTCCACCGCCCGGAGCTGATGGGCCTTGTCTTCGCCGCGGTCGCCGGGCCGATGGCCCTCAGCTCCTACGCCAATATGAAACTGGTGATGCGCGCGGGCCCCCGTTTGCTGTTGCTGCGCGCCCTGACCGCGCTGACCGGCATCGCCATCGTACACCTCGTCATCGCCTTGGTCTGGGGCGAGAGCTTGTGGAGCTTCATCGCGCTCCAGGCGCTGACCATGGCCTGCTTCGGCCTGGTCGGCGCCAATTCGAGCGCGCTGGCGATGAGCCCGCTCGGCCACATCGCCGGCACCGCCTCGGCGCTGCAGGGACTGATCACGACCATCGGCGGCGCGCTGATCGGGCTGGTCATCGGCCAGATGTTCGACGGCACCACGATCCCGCTGATTACCGGCTTCGCGATCGGGGGCGCGCTGGCTTTGCCGATCGCCATCTGGGCCAATGCCAAGGAAAGGGCCGCTCCCTCCGAAGAGGAAACGGCCCTCGCCTCTGAACAGGCAGCCGAGTTCTAGACGTCGTCCTCGGCGTCGGGGCCGACCATCAGCGCCTCGGCGACCTGATCGGTGTGGCCGCGGATGGCGCGCTCGATGCGCTGGGCCATTTCCGGATTGTCGCGCAGATATTGCTTGGCGTTCTCGCGGCCCTGGCCGATCCGGATCGAATCGTAGCTGAACCAGGAGCCCGACTTCTCGACGATCCCCGCCTTGGCGCCGAGATCGAGGATCTCGCCGAGCTTGGAGACGCCCTCGCCGTACATGATGTCGAACTCGACCTGCTTGAACGGCGGCGCCAGCTTGTTCTTGACCACCTTCACGCGGGTCGTGTTGCCGATGATTTCGTCGCGGTCCTTGATCTGGCCGGTGCGGCGGATGTCGAGCCGGACGGAGGCGTAGAATTTGAGCGCGTTGCCGCCGGTCGTCGTCTCCGGATTGCCGTACATCACGCCGATCTTCATGCGCAGCTGGTTGATGAAGATGACCAGGCACTTGGACTTGGAGATCGAGCCGGTCAGCTTGCGCAAGCTCTGGCTCATCAGCCGCGCCTGCAGGCCGACATGGCTGTCGCCCATCTCGCCCTCGATCTCGGCTCGGGGCACGAGCGCGGCGACCGAATCGACGACGAGGATGTCGACCGCGTTCGAGCGGACCAGCGTGTCGGTGATTTCCAGCGCCTGCTCGCCCGTGTCGGGCTGCGAGACGATCAGGTTGTCGACGTCGACGCCCAGCTTGCGGGCGTAGATCGGGTCGAGCGCATGCTCGGCGTCGATGAAGGCGGCGACGCCGCCGGCCTTCTGCGCCTCGGCGACCGCGTGCAGCGCCAAAGTGGTCTTGCCCGAGCTTTCCGGCCCGTAAACCTCGACCACCCGGCCCCGCGGCAGGCCGCCGATGCCGAGCGCGATGTCGAGCCCGAGCGAGCCGGTCGAGATGGTCTCGATCTCGATCGCTTCGCGCGAGCCGAGCCGCATCGCCGATCCCTTGCCGAACGCGCGGTCGATCTGCGCCAGCGCGGCGTCGAGGGCTTTCTGCTTGTCGCTGTCCATTGGACTCCTGTCGGAAACGATCTGAAGTGATGCCGCCATGGCTAGGCTCTCCCCGTATTGCGTCGGCACGCGCCGATCAATGCAGGAGTATGTATTCTATTTGTTCCACAAGAACAAGAGGGAAACTTTTGCTTCTCGGGTGCCCGCCGCCGCCGGATCGAACCACCCTCTTTTACCTCTCCTTAGCCATAGTCTGGCAAGGGTGCGACCTTCGGCGGAGGGGCTTCGGCGTGGACGCAAATTGGGGATCGAATGGCGGCGGCTATGGCGGGCCGCCGCAATCGGGCTTCGGCCGCAAGCGCTCTCCCCTGCCCGACACCCGTCCGGACGATTACACGATGAGCCAGGTCAGCGCCCAATATTACGCGACCCACCAGGCGAAGCCGGAATTGGTCAACGACATCGACTTCGTGATCAGCGAAGGCGACATGCAATATGCCGAGATCGAGCTCGACCCCGGCGAATCGGTGGTCGCCGAGCCGGGCGCGCTGATCTGGAAGGACAGCGCAATCGTCTTCGACATGATCCTGGGCGACGGCAGCAAGCCGGATGCCGGGCTCGGAGCCAAGCTGGCCAGCGCCGCGAAGAACGCCATGGCGGGCGAAAACATGTTCCTCGCCGAATTCAAGCACGAGGGCTCGCAGGGCAAGGCCAGGCTGGCGGTCGGCGGCAGGACGCCCGGCCACATCATTCCGGTGCGGCTGGATGCGATGGGCGGAAGCCTGATCTGCCAGCGCCGCTCCTTCCTCGCCGCCGCGCGCGGCATCGGCATCTCCATCGCCATGCAGCGCCGGCTGCGCTCGGCCATCTTCGGCGACGAAGGCTTCGTCATGCAGAGACTGACCGGCGCCGGTTGGGCTTTCTTGCACGTCGGCGGCTCGATTATCGAGCGTGAGCTTCAAGTGGGCGAGATCATCCATGTCGACGGCGGCTGCGTCGCAGCGCATGAGCCGCAGGTCGAGACGGACATCATGCAGGACAGCATGTGGCGCGGGATCAAGACCGGCCTGCTCGGCGACGAAGGCGGCATCCTCACCGCCATGCGCGGCCCGGGCAAGGTCTGGATCCAGACCCTCCCCTTCAGCCGTGTCGCCGCCGAAACCGCCGCCGCGACCGGGCGATCGAGCCTCGTCAGCGGCGTCAGCATCGGCGATGCGGTCGGAATCGTTGGAGGGGTCAGCCGCCTCCTCGGCGACGGTGACGGCGGATCGATCATCGCCGACGGGCTCAAGGGCCTCGGCGATATGCTCTGAACTTGGCGGCGGCGCTGGCTATCGCCGGGCGACGACCCGGTCGAGCGCCTCGCGGAAGGCCGGTGCAAAGGCCGGATGATCGTAGATGTCGTTGTGGCCGGTGTCGGGGATGACCCGGTCGAACACAATGTTCGAAAGACGGCTGCGCAGCGCTTCGGTTCGGCGCGGAAAAACAAGTTGATCGTTCCCCGCCGCGATTATTGCGACCGCAAGCGAGCGACCGGCCAAGGCGGTCGCGGGCTCCATCGGGTGGCGGAACAGCAGCCGCACCGGAAGCCAGGGATAGTGATCGGCAGACACGCGCTCGAGCGAATCGAACGGGGTGACGAGGATCAGGCCGTCGAGCGGACGACGCGCGGCAAGCGTCCCAGCGACGCCGCTGCCGACGCTGAAACCGACTGCAACGGTTCTATCCGGATGGATTCGGGCGCGCGCAAGATCGAGAATGCGCGGCGCGTCGTCGAGCAGCGCTTCGGCGCTCGCGACGCCCTCGCTCGGTGGATAGCCGCGATAATGAAAAAAGACGACGTCCGCCTCGGGCGCAAGGCCGGCGGTGAAGACCGCGGCGCGTTGCGCGTTCGTCCCGTTGCCGGCGAAACCGAGCAGGAGCAGGCGCTCTGCACCTTGGCGCGCGGGGGGAATGTGGATTCCGCGAAGCCGCCCTTCGGATCCGGTCAGCTCCAGCGCCTCGGCGCCTGGGGGCGGCGGGCCAGCGGTCGCGACCTGGGCAACAGGAAAGATCAGAGACCTCTGCGCGAAAAACAGCGCGACGCAGATCACCACATAGATAAGGACAGGCAGGAGAAGCAAAGACCACATCAGCCGCTTTCGAGACATGCGGCCAGCCCGCCCCTCAATCCCCGCAAGCCTGGTCCAGCGCCGGCTCGATCGCGTCGATCGTATAGGGCTTAGCGAGCACAGGCGCCGAGGCATGCTCGGGCGGCGGGGGATCGACATGGCCGCCGGTCGCGAAGATGAAGGGGGTCCCGGCCGCGGCGAGGCGGTCGGCGACCGGCCAGACCTTGCCGTCGGCCAGGCTCACGTCGAGGATCGCGACTTCGAATCCGCCAGCCTCGATCTGGCCGAGCGCCGCCTCGACCGTCTCGCAGCATGCCACCACATTGTGGCCGAGCTCGGAGAGGAAATCCTCGAGCATCATCGCGATCAGCGGCTCGTCCTCGACGATCAGGATCGATCTCATGGTCCCCGGCATCCTCACCGCCCTTAACGCCTGTGCTGCAAAGGAAAAGCTCTATTGCGCCGAAAGCACATCGCGCACCGTCTCGGCGAGCTGCTGGACCGAGAAGGGCTTGGCGAGGAAGGAGACGTTGGGGATGTCGATCGACTTGCGCAATTGCTCCTCGGCATAGCCGGAGATGAACAGGATCGGCAGGCTCGGGTGGGTCTTGCGCGCCGCGCGGACCGTGGTCGGGCCGTCCATGGTCGGCATGACGACGTCGGAGATCATCAGGTCGATCTTGTCCTCGCGCTCCAGGATCTCGAGTGCCGCCTCGCCATTTTCGGCGACGAGCACGGTATAGCCCTGGCGGGTCAAAGCGCGCTCGGCAACGGCGCGCACCATCGCCTCGTCCTCGACCAGCAGCACCGTGCCGGTGCCCCACAGCTCCCCGGCCTTCTCCTTCGCCTTGGTCCGCGTCTTGGCCGGCGCCTCGCTCGCCCGCGCCCGGTAAACCGGAAGGTAGATGGTGAAGCTGGTTCCCTTGCGCATCTGCGATTCGGCGAAGATGAAGCCGCCCGATTGCTTGACGATGCCGTAGACGGTGGAGAGGCCGAGGCCCGTCCCCTTGCCCACCTCCTTGGTGGTGAAGAACGGTTCGAACACCTTGCTGAGCAGATGTTGGGGGATGCCGGTGCCGGTGTCGGTCACCTTCATCGCCGTATAGTCGCCGATCGGAAGCACGTCGCTGCCCATCCGACGCACGTCCTCGGCCGTCACGGCGAAGGTCTGCAGAGTCAGCCTGCCCCCGCCCGCCGGGTCCTTGGCGAGCATCGCGTCGCGGGCGTTGACCGCGAGGTTGACGATCACCTGTTCCATCTGGCCCGGATCGGCCCGAACCGCGCCCAGCCCGCGGCCGTGGGTGACCTCGAGCTTCACCTGCTCGCCGAGCAGCCGATCGAGCAAATGCGAGACTTCGGCGACGACGTCGGGAAGCTGGAGCACCTGCGGCCGAAGCGTCTGCTGGCGCGAGAAAGCGAGCAGCTGGCGGGTCAGGTTTGCGGCGCGGTTGGAATTGGAGCGGATCTGCTGGATGTCGTCATAGTCGCTGTCGCCCGGCGTGTGGCGCATCATCATCAGGTCGCAAGTGCCGAGGATCGCGGTCAGGATGTTGTTGAAATCGTGGGCGACGCCGCCGGCCAGCTGGCCGACCGCCTGCATCTTGGTCGCTTGTGCGATCTCGCGCTTGAGCCGCGCCTCCTCGCTATTGTCCTTGAGGCTCAGCAGCACCGCCGCGTTGCCGAGCCCGCGCGCCCCGGCGACGGTCAGCGCGACCGGCTCCTCCGGGTTGCTCTTGAGCCTGACCGCAAGGTCGCCCGACATTGCTCGCCCGCGGCCGAAGCGGTGGACCGCGTCCGATACCGCCGCCTTGTCGTCCTCGACGACGAGGTCGCCGGGCCAGGACGGCCGCTCGATGGCGCCGAGACCGACCGACTTGCGGAAGACCTTGTTGAGGAACAGGAAGCGCCCGTCGGTGTCGGCCAAAGCGAGGCCGAGCGGCAGGCTGTCGAGCAACGCGTGGACGTGCGCATTCTCGTCGTCGCCTCGCGCGCCGGGAATGTCGTCGAGCAGGAGGAAGAAGGAGAGATCCTCCTCTCCGTTCCCGGCGGGCACCTGGACGATCCGCAGCGGAGTCGCCGCCTGCCCTTCGGCGGCGAAGTGGAACTGGCCGCCCGCCGAGGCGGCGAGATGGTCGACGAAGGGGGTGCCGACGATCGCGGAATCCTCGCCGGGCCGGCTCGCGCGCACCGCGAAGGCACCATTGGCGGCGCGGATCGTGCCCGCCGAATCGACCATTGCGACCATCAGGCCGGCCTCGCCCATCCGGCGCCCGGCCTCGCCGCCGATCATCCGGCCCGCGTCGCGCGCGAGATCGTCCTGCTCGGCGCGCCCGATCCGCCACAGCAATTGCCCGTCGCCAGCGCCCGCGAGCTTTACTTCCCCCGCATAGGCGCGCCCGCCGATCTGGATCGGCGGGATCGGCGCCGAGCCATCGCGCCGCGCGGTCGGCGCCGCGCGGGCGAGCGCCTTGGGCAGATTCTCGGCCCCGAACCACGCCGCCCAGGTCCGGTTGGCGCAGATCAGATTGCCCGCGCCGTCGGACAGGGCTGCGGCCGCGCCCCCGCCGTCGAGTGCCTCTCTCAGCAGCGCCACGTCCTGAGCGGCGGCCAGCCCGCTTTCCTCCGCGGCCGCGATCCGGGGCCGGAACAGCAACAGCAGGGTGCCCGCGCCGATCAGTCCCGCGAGGAAGGCGCCGGCGAAGAGCGGGCTGCGCACCGCCCACAGCAACAAAGCGGCCGAAACGAGCGCGGCGACGACGAACGGGATCGCCGCGAGGTCGATCCGGCGGCGCGCTCGGCCGCCGTTCGGCGGGGAGACCGCGCTCGCCATCCTAGGACGCGCCCATCCGCGCCGCGCGTCGGCGCCACTTGCGCGCGGTCCGCCAGCGCCAGAACAAAGCGGCGATGACATAGCCGATCGCGCCACTCGCCACGGCGATGATGAACAGCCCGCTGACCAGGGCCGGGGCGGCGTCGGAGGCGAGCCAGGCGAGCCACTCGCTGATCGGCGCCGAGCGCGCGTACATGCCGGTGACTGCCGCGGCGTCGGCATGGAAGCCGAACCAGTTGCCGACCGGGATCGAGGCCACGATCAGGAACGGCGTGGTGAAGGGGTTGGTCAGGAAGGTCATCCCGGCGGCGATCGGGATGTTGCCGCGCACCGGCACGCAGAACAAAGCCGCGCCGATGATCTGGACTCCGGGGATCAGGAAGAAGACCCCCACGAACAGCCCCATCGCCACGCCGCGCGGGACGGAGCGCCGGGTGAAGCGCCAGAATTCGCTGTGCAGGATGCGCTGGCCGAACGGCTTGATCCAGCGGCTCTCGGCCATCTGCTCGCGGCTCGGCATGTTGTTGGCGACCCAGCGATCGAGCCAGGACTTGCCCTGCGATTCAGCCATGCTGTCTCATCAGCCGGCCCTGCTCCCGCTTCCAGTCCTTTTCCTTCTCATAGTCGCGCTTATCGTGCGCCTTGCGGCCTTTGGCGAGCGCGATCTCGACCTTCGCCCGCCCCCGGCTGTTGAAGTAGATGGAAAGCGGCACGAGCGTCATCCCCTGCCGCGCGACGGCGCCGTGCAGCTTGGCGATCTGGCGATGATTGAGCAGCAGCTTGCGCGGCCTTTTGGGCTCGTGATTGTGGCGGTTGCCGTGGCTGAATTCGGGGATATTGGAGTTGACCAGCCACACCTCCTCGTCCTTCACCTCGGCATAGCTCTCGGCGATCGACCCCTCACCAAAGCGCAGCGACTTCACCTCGGTCCCGGTCAGCATGATGCCGGCCTCGACCGTGCTTTCGATGGCATAGTCGTACCGC
>DASQJU010000202.1:0-2543 GCA_035630915.1 Allosphingosinicella sp. | reverse complement strand
CAGCTGTGGGAGCGGTGGGACAGCGACCCGCAGGCCACGCTGACCGCTCTGGTCGAGAAGGCGGACATATTGTTCGGCAACCACCGCGACATCTCGCTGCTGCTCGACCGCGATTTCAGCGGGGAGGGGGAGACGCGCCGTCGCGAGGCCGCCCAGGCGATGTTCGATCGTTTCCCGGGCCTCGACCTGATCGCCTCGACCGCCCGACACGTCACCGACGCCGACACCCACCGCATCGCCGCCCGGGTCGACGGCCGCGATGGCGCGGCGCAGACGGACGAGGTCGTGGTCGCCGGGATCGTCGACCGGATCGGCGCCGGAGACGCCTTCGCCGCGGGCATTTTGCACGGCATCCGCACCGGCCTCGATCTCGACGCGACGGTGAAATCGGGCCTCGCTTTGACCTGCCTCAAGCACAGCCTCGCCGGCGACGCGAGCCTGTTCGGCCAGCGCGACATCGAAGCTTTCCTGGCGGGGGAGCTGGACGTCCGCCGCTAGGGGCAGCTCGTTCCCGGGCCCGCAACGAGATCGAGGCAGCGGCCGTCCACGCTGCCGGGCGCGAGCGGCAAGCCGATCAGCGCGGCGAGCGTCGGCATGATATCCACCGTCTCCACCGACAGCGGCTGCTCGAAGCCGGTCATGCCACGCCGCCAGAAGAGGATCGGCACGCGCCGGTCGTAATCCCAGACGCTGCCATGGGTCGCGACATAGGAATTGCCGGGATTGGAGATGGGGGTGATCCGCGGTTTGAGCAGAACCACGAAATCCCCGGATCGCTCGGCGTCGAACGAGGCGCGGGCGCGCTGGATCAGAGTCCACGCGTCGGGAGGGCCGGAGGGCGACGGCGTCGCCGCGAGCTCAGCTCGGGTGAAGACCGCCTGGACCTGCGGATGCGCGCGATAGGCGGCGATCGCTTCATTGAGGACGCGGGTGCGGGCGCGGGGCGGCAGCGCCCGGCTCACATACATGTCGCCGAACGCGCCGTCGCCGAGCAGGACCGGCCCTTGCAGATGCAGGCGGGCGGCGAGCGTCTCGCTCATCGTCCGCGCGTTCAGCGCGGCATCGACGCGCGCGCCCCCGCCGGCCAGCTCGCTGCTCCGCTCGGGCAGGTCGATCCCGCCATGATCGGCGGTCAGCATCACCACATAGTCGATCCGCTCGCGGTCGAGCGCCTGGAAGAATTCGCCGAGGATGTGGTCGAGCGCCAGCAACTGGATGCACATCTCGGCGCCGTTGGTGCCGAGCGAATGGCCGACATAGTCGGTGGCGGAAAGGCCGATGGCGAGCAGGTCGGTAGCTTCGCGCTCGCCGAGATCGAGATCGTCGCGAAGGGCCTGGGCAAGGTCGAGGATGGTGGCGTCGAAATCGGGCGAGGCGCGGAAGGCGGTGCGATCGCCTGCCGGCCGGGCGAAGCGGTTCGTGCCGAGCGGAGCGTCGCGCCCCTGGACGGCGATGGCGCGGCTGCGGGATTCGCAAATGTCCGGCAGGTTCATCGGCTCGCGTGGCCGCGCCAGCGCCTCGGCGATGCGCGCATTGGCGGCGCGCACCGCCGCCGGCTCGGCCACGCCGGCATGGCTGACGATGGACCGCCCGTTCCACCACCAGCGCTCGCTTGGGCCATGTCCGCCCATCATCACCGCCGCCCGGTCCTTGCCGGCGACCGCGACGACCCGGCTGCGCGGATCGGCGCGGCGCATCAGGTCCCCGAGCGTCGGCACGCGCAGGTGGACGTCGGAAACGGTGTAATTCTCCGAGGTGCTGCCCGGGACGCGCTCGTCCTCGGCGCAATAGATATATTTGTCCGCGCGCGCGGCGCCCTGATCGTACCAGTTGTTGGCCATGATCCCGGTCCGCGCCGGGCGGGCGCCGGTCAGGATGGTGGAGTGGCCGGGGCAGGTTTCGGTGGCGGCGTGCGACTGGTAGCCCGAGGGGAAGACCATGCCGTTCTGGAGGCGCCTCAGGCCGCCGGTGAAATGCTGGCGGTATTGGGCGAAGAGATCGGCCGAGAACTGGTCGACCGAAATGGCGACGACGAGGCGCGGCCGCTGGGCCGGCTGCGCGCCCGCGGGCGCGGCGGCGAGGACGAGCAGGCCGGCGAGGAACTTCAGCTTCATGGAAACCCCCTGAATCAGGCGCGGGCGTCGAGCCGGCGGCCGATGGCGACGCAGGCGATGATGATGAGCGGAACCAGCACGGCCGAGAGCACGACCTTGGCCAGCGCCTGCCCGAGCATGAGGTCCCAGATCGGCCGCACGCCGTAGAACGAGACGGTGATGAAGATCAAAGTGTCGACAATCTGCGACAAGGCCGCGGCGATGAAGCCGCGCAGCGCCGCGAAGCGCCCCGTCGTCGCCGTCAGCTTGGAGAAGATCCAGATGTTGAGCGAGACCGAGACGCCATAAGCGACGATCCCCGCCGCCATCATCCGCCAGCTCTGGCCGAGGATGATCGGGAACGCCTCTTTGGCGGGCGGGTACATCCCTTCGTCCGTAGGCAGCTGGAGCACGAGGAAGCTGAGCGCGATCGCCCCGATCAGCGGTGCG
>DASQJU010000201.1:0-5391 GCA_035630915.1 Allosphingosinicella sp. | reverse complement strand
GCGACGACGGAGTCGTCCGGTTCGAGCAGGGTGAGGAGCTGGCCGCCTCGATCCCGGGCGCGAAGCTCGTCCCGCTCGAAGGCGAGAACCACCTGTTCCTGCCCGATTCCGACGCCCACCGCGATTTCATCCACGCGATCTACGATTTCCTCGGCGACCCCCAGCCGCGCGGCCACCTGCCCGGCACGCGGACTCTCTGGGAACGCATCGACCACCGCATCCGCTCGGCCGAGCAATATTGGCTGATCAAGGTCGCCCTGCTCGTCGGCGCGGTGATTGGCCTCGTCCTCTCGGTCTTCCAGATCGCGCAGGCGCTCGGCTGAGATGCTCGCCGCGCTCCTCTTCCTCGCCGCACTGGTGCAGCCGGCCGACGAGCGCGTGATGCGGCAGCGCGCGGTCGCCGGCTGGCTCGTCGCGGACATCGCGGAATCGGACGGCGGGCGGCTGGTCCGGATGCATCGCAGCGCGAACGGCTTTCGCCTGCAATTCCACATCGCCTTCTGGCGCGGCAATGCGGCGCGCATCCAGGGCACGCTGCTGGAGCATGGCGATTGCACCGACGGTGACGAAGTCGATCCGGAGCTCCGCCCGCAGGAGCGGCATGTCCGCGCGCAGTTCGCCGCGCACCTCGCCACCTGCGCCGCCTCGCCCCCCGAGGCGCGGCTCGCCCTGCGAGGTTTCGCCGAAGCCTATGCGGTCGCCGCAGCCTGGGCCGACGAGGCGGAGGCAGCCACCGACGCCGAGCGCCGCGCCATCGCCGATTACGGACGCGAAAACTGATGGCCGCTACGGCCCGCCGACGAACGCCCCGCGCTCGAGCAGCAATTCGCCCTCGTCGCCGCCGTCCCAATAATGCGCTCGCTCGCCATGGACGCGGATCAGGACCAGGCCGGGCGTGTCGATGCCCTTTTCGAACCAGAGGTCGAGCCCCTTGGTCCAATGCTCGGCGAACTGGCCCTTGTCGCGGATCAGCTCCGCGCGGCCCTCGATGGCGAGGAAGAAGGGGCGCAGCCCGAGCATCCCGGCCTTGCCCTGGAAGGTCAGGCCGACCTGCGGGTTGGCGGCGATCTCCTCGACCATGCGGGTCTCGTCGCAGGTGAAGAACCAGCTGTCCCCGTCATAGTCGACCTCGCGGTTGTTGCTCATCGGTCGCGCGGCGATGGCGCCGTTGTCGGCGCGGGTGGAAAGCATGCAGAAGTCGATGTCGCGCATCTTCTCCGCGACGTCGGCGAGCGTTCTTTCGGCCATTTGCGTCTCCCTTCGCGCTCTCAACGAGCGTCCGGGGAGAGGGTTCAACGCCTTCTAGCGCCCGCTTGCGGCGCGCGCCTCGCGGTCCATCTCGATCGCCTTGGCGGTGGCATCGCGGATGTCGCCATGATCGACGACGTCGGCCGGCCAGAAGGCCGCCGTCGAGCCCTGCGCCCGCTGCGGGTCGTAGGGCCGGTCGCTGAGCTTGGCGTCGATCATTTCGATCACGGCCTTGCGGATCATATTGGCCTCCAGCCCCGCGGCCGCGCCCGAGCTCGGCCCGCCGCCGCCGCAGCTAAGGTCGATCCGGGTCTGCTCGGTCTCGACCGGCACCAGCGTCGCGGTGCAGCGGTAGCCGCCATGGCTCCCGCTCGCGCTCCACACCACCTGCCGCCCGCCCGATCCGGTGACGTTGGTGCTCAGCCGCCCGAACGGCCCGGTGCCCGAAGGCTCCGGCCGGAAGTTGGCAAGCTTGGCGTAAACGTCGCCGACCGGCATGGCGTAGACATTGCCGTCACTCGTGCAGCCTGCGAGCAAAGCCGCGCCGGCGCAAAGCAAGATCACGGATCGCATAGAAATTCCCCGCCTGTTGCTTGGCGAGATCTAGCGCGGACCAGTGAAAAAAGGCTTGAGAAGCCGCTCTATTCCACCCGGCGGACGCTGCGGATCGCGACCGGCGCCGCGATCATCTGCCCACGCATCGCGCCGCTCCCGGCATTGGGGATGGTCGGCGCGGCGAGGATGTGGCGGACCGTGTCCATCCCCTCGACGACGTGGCCGAAGGCGGCGAAGCCCTGGTCCGATCCGTGCGCGTCCATCTGCGGCATTTCGTGCGTCATGATGAAGAATTCGCCCATCGCCATGCCGGGCTCGGAGCGGGCCATCGAGATCGTGCCCGGGCCGTGGCGGATGCCGGTGCGGCTGGTCGGCTCGTGCGCGATCGGCGGCAGCATCCGGCGGTAGTTGCGCCGGATCCCGCCCTGGATGAACCCGCGGTCCTCATACCCCCGGGTCCGCGCCGCCCGGTAGAAGGTGGTGCTGTCGAACCTGTGCTCGTCGGCATAGCGCACGAAATTCTCGACCGTGACCGGGGCGTGGGCGTGGTCGAGCGCGACCGTGATCGGCCCCGCGTCGGTCTCAATCCGCACCCGGACGGTATCGCCGAGCGGCGCCGGTGCAGTCTTGGCCTCCGCCTTGTTCGCGACCGGCGGCGCCGGCTCGCCTCCGCACGCAGCAAGGGCCAGGAGCGCGAACAGGGCGAGCGGGCGAATCATCGGCCGGTCCTAGCAGGCCGAGGCCGGCAGCGCCCAGTCGATCGGCGTCAGGCCGCGGCTCTCGAGAAAGGCGTTGGCCTTGGAGAAATGGCGGCAGCCGAAGAAGCCGCTATAGGCCGAAAGCGGGCTCGGGTGTGGCGCCTTGAGCACGAGGTGCCGCCCGCCCTTCTCGACGCTGTCGACGAACGCCGCCTTCTTCTGCGCATGGCTGCCCCAGAGCATGAAGACGACCGGCTCCGCCTTGGCGTTGACCAGCCGGATCACCGCATCGGTGAACCGCTCCCACCCCTGCCCCTGGTGCGAAGCGGCGCGGCCCATCTCCACCGTCAGCACCGCATTGAGCAGCAGCACGCCCTGCCGCGCCCAATGTTCGAGGAAGCCGTGCCGCGCGGGCGGGATGCCGAGGTCGGTCTCCAGCTCCTTGTAGATGTTGACCAGGCTCGGTGGCGTGCGCACGCCCTCGCGGACGGAGAAGCACAGGCCGTGCGCCTGCCCCGGGCCGTGATACGGATCCTGCCCGAGGATGACGACGCGCACCGCCTCGAGCGGCGTCAGGTCAAGCGCGCGAAACCATTCGCTCCCCGCCGGAAAGATGCGCTTGCCCGCCGCCTTCTCGCCGACCAGCCAGCGGCGCAGCGCCTGCATATAGGCGCTGTCGAACTCGCCCCTGAGCGGCTCGAGCCAGCTCGGATGGAGCCGGATTTCGCTCATCCGCCGGCGCTGGGGCCCTCGCGCTCCCGCTTCTTGTGCTCCTGGACGGCGCGCGAATAGGGTATGCCTCCGATCGCGGCGCCGACGCCGATGATCGCGCCGCCGATGGCGCCGCCAAGTCCGATCGCAAGCGTGATCGCGGCCGCGATGCCCGCCCCCGCGATGATCATGAGCCATTGGGTGCCGGTCGGCATCGGTCTTTTTGCCATGCTCAGTCTCCCCTCTTCTGTCCTCATTTCTGACGAAAAGCGGACCGGCTGGCAATGGCGCTGCCTAGCCTTCCTGACTGGCGGCAATCACCTCGACGAAGGCCGCGCCGTAGCGCTCCAGCTTCGCGGCGCCGATGCCGGAGACGCGCGAGAGCGCGTGGAGCGTCGTCGGCTTGAGCTCGGCCATCTCGCGCAAGGTGCTGTCGTGGAAGATGACATAGGGCGGCACGCTCGCCTCCGCCGCCAGCTCCCGCCGCCGCGCGCGCAGCGCCTCGAACAGCGGATCGTGCGGATATTCGCGAGCGGTCCGGTCGCGTCGCCGCGCGCGCTTCGGCGGCACCACCACCTCGAGCCGGCTCTCGCCCTTGAGGATGGGCTTTGCGTTCGGGCCGAAAGAGAGGCCGCCGAAATCGTCGGCGCGGAGCGCATCGCGGGCGAGCAGGGCGCGCGAGACCGGCTTGACCAGCGCCAGTTCCGCCTCATCCGCGATACCGAACACGCTCAGCCGGTGATGGCCGAAGCCGATCACCTTGTCGGTCTCGCGGCCGGCCAGCACGTCGGTCAGATGGCCGATGCCGAAGCGCATCTCGGTGCGGAACGCGGCGGAAAGCAGCTTCTGCGCGGTCGTGGTCGCATCGATCGCCTGTGGGGGGCTCAGGCAATTGTCGCAATTGCCGCAGGCCGTCGGCGGATCCTCTCCGAAATGGCGCAGCAGGATCGCGCGGCGGCAGAGCGCGGTTTCCACCAAAGCGGCGAGCGCGTTCAGCCGTTCGCGTTCGCCGGTGCGGCGCCCCTCCTCGACCTCGGTCTCGATCCGCCGCCGCGCGCGGGAGAAATCCTCGGCGCCCCAGAACAGCCAGGCCTCGGCCGGCTCGCCGTCGCGGCCCGCGCGGCCGGTCTCCTGATAATAAGCCTCGATTGATTTGGGGATGCCGGCATGGGCGACGAAGCGGACATCGGGCTTGTCGATCCCCATGCCGAAGGCGACGGTGGCGACCATCACCATCTCCTCGCTGCGCACGAACGCTGCCTGGTTGCGCGCGCGCACCTGAGGGTCGAGCCCGGCATGGTAGGGGAGCGCGGTTCGGCCGCCCGCGCCGAGCTGCTCGGCCAGCTTCTCCGCCTTGTCGCGGCTCTGGACGTAGACGATGCCGGGTCCGGGTTGCTCGGCGAGCAGCGCCTTGAGCTGCGCCGCGATCCCGTCGCGCGGACGGACGTTGTAGCGGATGTTCGGCCGGTCGAAGCCGGCGACGACCAGGCCGTCTTGCGGGATGCCGAGCTGGACCAGGATGTCGCGCTGGGTGCGGGCGTCCGCGGTCGCGGTCAGAGCCAGCCGCGGCACCTCCGGAAAGGCGTCGAGCAGCGGCAGCAGCAGCCGGTAATCGGGCCGGAAATCGTGGCCCCACTCGCTGACGCAATGCGCCTCGTCGATCGCGATAAGCGCGAGCTTCACGCCGCCGATCAGCTCGCGAAAGCCGGCACCGGTCGCGCGCTCCGGCGCGACGTAGAGCAACTCCAACTCGCCCCGCTTCAGCCGCTCGATCGTCTCGCCGCGATTGGCGTCGGCCGACGTCAGCGAGGCAGCGCGCAGCCCGAACGCCTCGGCGGCGCGGATCTGGTCGTGCATCAGCGCGATCAGCGGCGAGACGACCAGCACCGTTCCTTGCAGCGCCAGCGCCGGCACCTGGTAGCAGAGCGACTTGCCCGCCCCTGTTGGCATCACCGCGAGCGTGCGCCGCCCGGCCATGACGCGGGAGATCACATCCTCCTGCGCGCCGCGGAAAGTCTGGAAGCCGAACGTATTGCGAAGGATCTGGAGGGGCGAAGTCACCGCGCCTCCAAAGCCGCCGGGCGAGGCAAAGTCGAGTCGCATCGGCTCATTATAGATTGGAACAAATTAAGAACAACAATTATTCGCAGGCCGGCGTGTCCCCTTCATTCCAAGTCAC
>DASQJU010000200.1:0-13619 GCA_035630915.1 Allosphingosinicella sp. | reverse complement strand
TGCCGACGCTGCAGTCCGCCGATCTCTGGCGCGAGAGCGGCCGTTACGACGCCTATGGCGAGGAGATGCTCCGCGTCAAGGACCGCAAGGAGCGCGAGATGCTCTACGGTCCGACCAACGAGGAGATGATCACCCAGATCTTCCTTGGGAGCGTCAAGAGCTACCGCGATCTGCCGCGCACGCTCTACCATATCCAGTGGAAGTTCCGCGACGAGGTCCGTCCCCGCTTCGGCATCATGCGCGGCCGCGAGTTCCTGATGAAGGACGCCTACAGCTTCGATCTCGACGAGGCCGGGCTCAAGGCCAGCTACGAGGCGATGTTCGTCGCATACCTTCGCACCTTCGCCCGGCTCGGCCTCCAGGCGGTGCCGGTCCGCGCGCCGACCGGGCCGATCGGCGGCGACCTCAGCCACGAATTCCACATCCTCGCCGACACCGGCGAGAGCGCGCTGTTCTACGACGCCGCGCTCGAGGACGTGTCGCGCGACGAGCTGCTCGCCGCCGACGCCGCGACCATCGCCAAACTGACCGGCCTCTACGCGATGGAGGAAGAGGAGCACGCCAAGGTCGCCGAATGCCCAGTTCCAGCCGAGCGGCTGCGCACCCGCCGCGGCATCGAGGTCGGTCACATCTTCGCCTTCGGCGCCAAGTACAGCGAGTCGATGGGCTTCTCCGTGCAGACCGGCGACGGCGGCCAGGTCCACCCGCAAATGGGCAGCTACGGCATCGGCGTGTCGCGGCTGATGGGCGCGATCATCGAGGCCAGCCACGACGATGCGGGCATCGTCTGGCCCGAGTCCGTCGCGCCGTTCCGCGTCGGCCTGATCAACATGCGCGCCGACGACGGCAACGTCTCGAGCGCCGCCGACGAGATTTACGGTAAGCTCGCCGATTCCGGCGTCGACACGCTCTACGACGACCGCGACGAGCGCGGCGGCGCCAAGTTCGCGACGATGGACCTGATCGGCCTGCCCTGGCAGCTGATCGTCGGCCCCAAGGGGTTGGAGAAGGGCGTCGTCGAGCTCAAGCGCCGCGCCACCGGCGAGCGCGAGGAATTGTCGATCGAAAGCGCGCTGGCGAGGCTTACGGCATGAGCAACCTCGTCATTCCAGCGAAAGCTGGAATCTCACTTCCCCTTCATCGGCCGCGCCAAGGCAAAGAGATCCCAGCTTTCGCTGGGATGACGGGCAAGAGGTGATCCTCAACGGCTACGAGCGGATGATCGCCCGGCGCTATTTGCTGCCGGGCAAAGGCGAGGGCTTCATCTTCCTCGTCGCCGGCATCAGCCTTGCGGCGGTGATGCTCGGCGTTGCCGCCCTGATCATCGTCATGAGCGTGATGAACGGCTTTCGCGCCGAGCTGTTCGACAAGGTGGTCGGGCTCAACGGCCACGCGGTCATCTCGGGCTATGGCGGGCGGCTGGAGAACTGGCGCCCGGTGCTCGATGCCGCCCGGCGCACGCCCGGCGTCACTTCTGCCCACGCCCTGATCGAGCAGCCCTTGATGGCCACCAACCAGGGCCGGGTCGAAGCCATCCTGCTGCGCGGCATGCCGGCCGCGGACATCGCCTCCAATCGCGCGCTCAACAGCAATGTTATCGCGGGCTCGATGTCGTCGCTGCGTCCCGGCACCAACAACGTCGCGGTCGGCTCACGCCTCGCCCAGTTGCTCGGCCTCAGCGTCGGCAGTTCGATCACCATCATCTCGCCGCAGGGGCGGTCGACTGCGTTCGGCACGGTGCCGCGGATCGTCGACTACAATGTCTCGGCGATCTTCGAGGTCGGCCTCTACGATTTCGACAAGGCGTTCGTCATCATGCCGTTGGAGGAAGCGCAGAGCTTCCTGCTGTGGGGCGACACGGTCGGGATGGTCATGGTGGATACGGCCGCTCCCGACCGGGTCGAGGAAATCCTCGCGCCGCTCGCCGGCCAGCTCGCCAACCGGGCCATCGTCAACGACTGGCGCTCGATGAACTCCGCCTTGTTCGAGGCGCTGCAGGTCGAGCGCGTGGTGATGTTCGTCGTCCTCTCGATCATCATCCTCGTCGCCGCCTTCAACATCCTGTCCTCGCTGATCATGCTGGTCCGCGCCAAGCACCGCGACATCGCCATCCTGCGCACGATGGGCGCCAGCCGCGCCGGCGTGATGAGGATCTTCATGACGGTCGGCCTGACCATCGGGCTGCTCGGGATCGTCGCCGGCTTCGTGCTCGGCACGCTCGGCCTCTATTTCCGCCAGCCGGTGGTCGATTTCTTCCAGCGTCTCACCGGCCAGAATCTGTGGGATCCTTCGGTGCGCTTTCTGACAGAGCTGCCGGCCAAGGTCGATCCGGTCGAGATGGTGGCGATCGTCATGATGGCCCTCGTGCTCTGCTTCATCGCGACCATCATCCCGGCCTGGCGCGCGTCCAAGACCGATCCGGTGCAGGTGCTGCGCTATGAGTGACGTGCTCGAAGTCCGCGATCTGAGGCGCAGCTTCGTCCAGGGCGATGTCACCATCGAGGTGCTGCGCGGCGTCGACCTCAAGGTTCGCGCCGGCGAGATCGTCGCCTTGCTGGGGCCTTCGGGCTCGGGCAAGTCGACCCTGCTGCAGGCGGTCGGGCTGCTCGAGGGCGGCTTCCAGGGCTCGATCCGCATCGCAGGCGAAGAGGCCGCCTCGCTCGACGACGCGAACCGCACCCGCGTGCGCCGCGACACGCTCGGCTTCGTCTACCAGTTCCACCATCTGCTCCCGGATTTCAGCGCCGAGGAGAATGTCGTCATCCCGCAGCTCGTCCGCGGCGCCACGACCGCGGCGGCGCGCGAGCGCTCGCGTTCCCTGCTCGGCGCGCTCGGCCTCGCCGAGCGCCTGACCCATCCGCCGAGCAAGCTGTCCGGCGGCGAGCAGCAGCGCGTCGCCGTCGCCCGCGCCCTCGCCAACCGCCCCGCTCTGGTCCTCGCCGACGAGCCCACCGGCAATCTCGACGAGGCCACCGCCGACATCGTCCTCGCGGAATTCCTCAGCCTGGTCCGCGACGAGGGCAGCGCCGCCCTCGTCGCCACCCACAACGAACGCATCGCCGCCAGGATGGACCGGGTGCTGAGGCTGCACGAGGGCGTGCTCGAATAAGGCGGATGCTTATGTTGTGGAAAAGCCGAAACCGGCGCTTCCCCGACTCGACCGCGCCGCCCATAGTCGGGCCATGTCCTCCGCGCCCTACGTCCCGCTTCGAAACTTCTCCTGCTACACCATGCTCGAAGGCGCGATCGAGCCGAAGGCGATCGCCAAGCAGGCGAAACGGCTCGATTTTCCCGCGGTCGCGCTGACCGACCGCAACGGTCTCTACGCTGCAATGCCGTTCACTGACGCCTGCATCGAGGCGGGTGTTCAGCCGATCGTCGGCGCGCTGCTCGGGGTCGCCCGGCCGGGGTCGCCGGAGGGCAGGGCGCCGGTGATCGACTGGCTGCCGCTCTACGCGCAGGACGAGACGGGCTATGCGAACCTCTGCGCGCTCGTCTCGGAAGCCCATCTCGGCCGGCCGGTTGAGGAGGAGGCGCATGTCACTTTGGCCGCGCTCGAAGGCCGCACCGCGGGGCTGATCGCGCTGACCGGGGGCGGGGAGGGCGCGCTGGCCCGCCTGATCGCCGGGGAGCAGCCGTTCGAGGAGATGTCCGACCGCTTGGAAAGCCTGTTCCCGGGCCGCCTCTATGTCGAGCTTAGCCGGCGCGGCGATCCGGTCGAACAGGCCGCCGAAGCCGGCCTGATCGCGCTGGCTTATGCGCGGAACCTGCCGCTGGTGGCGACCAATCCCGCGTCATACGCCGACGCCGCCTTCCACCGCGCGCACGACGCGATGCTGTGCATCGCGCAATCGAGCCAGATCGACCGCGACGACCGCATATGCTCCTCGCCCGAGGCGTGGATGAAGCCCGCCGCCGACATGCGCGCCTTGTTCGCCGATCTCCCCGAGGCGATCGACAACAGCTCGGTCGTCGCCCGCCGCTGCGCGGTCGGGGCGCCGAAGCGCAAGCCGATCCTGCCGTCGATCGCCGGCGATCTGGAGGCCGAGGCGACGCAGCTCCGCGCGGATGCGAAGGCGGGCCTCGAAGCGCGGCTATCCATCTACGAGGATCTCTCGAACGCCGACCGGCAGGTCTATTTCGACCGGCTCGCCTTCGAGACCGAGATCATCATCGACATGGGCTTCGCGGCCTATTTCCTGATCGTCGCGGACTTCATCAAATGGGCCAAGGACCACGACATTCCGGTCGGCCCGGGCCGCGGCTCGGGCGCCTGCTCGGTGGTCGCATGGTCGCTGACCATCACCGATCTCGATCCGATCCGCCTCGGCCTGCTGTTTGAGCGCTTCCTCAATCCCGAGCGCGTCTCGATGCCGGACTTCGACATCGATTTCTGCGAAACGCGGCGCGGCGAGGTCATCCGCTATGTCCAGGAGCGCTACGGCGCGGACAAGGTCGCCCAGATTATCACCTTCGGGAAACTGAAGGCGCGCGCGGTGCTCAAGGATACCGGCCGCGTCCTGCAGATGCCCTATGGCCAGGTCGATCGCCTCGCCAAGTTGATCCCCAACCATCCGACCGATCCGTGGACGCTCGAGCGCGCGCTGAACGGGGTCACCGAGCTCGCCGCCGAATATCGCAACGACGCCCAGGTCCGCCGCCTGTTCGATCTGGCGATGAAGCTGGAGGGGCTGCCGCGCCACGCCTCGACCCACGCCGCGGGCGTGGTGATCGGCGACCGCCGGCTCGACGCGCTGGTCCCGCTCTACCGCGATCCGCGCTCGGACATGCCGGTCACCCAGTTCGACATGAAATATGTCGAGGCCGCGGGGCTGGTGAAGTTCGACTTTCTCGGCCTCAAGACGCTCTCCGTCCTGCAAAAGGGCGTCGCGCTGCTCACCGGACGCGGCATCGAGGTTGATCTCGACCGGCTGATGCCGTGGGACGATCCGGACGTCTATGCGCTGCTCCAGAAGGGCGACACGGTCGGCGTATTCCAGCTCGAATCGGAGGGCATGCGGCGCACGCTGGCGGCGGTCCTCCCGTCCAATTTCGGCGACATCATCGCGCTCGTCTCGCTCTACCGGCCCGGGCCGATGGACAATATCCCGATGTTCGGCGACCGCAAGAACGGGCGCGCCCCGATCGAATATCCGCATCCCCTGCTCGAGGAGGTGCTCAAGGAAACCTACGGCATCTTCGTCTACCAGGAGCAGGTGATGGAGGCGGCCAAGGTGCTGGCCGGCTACAGCCTCGGCGAGGCCGATCTGTTGCGCCGCGCGATGGGCAAGAAGATCAAGTCGGAGATGGATGCGCAGCGCGAGCGCTTCATCACCGGCTGTGCCGCCAACGCCATCGCCCGGCCCAAGGCCAACGAGCTGTTCGACTTGATCGACAAGTTCGCCGGCTACGGCTTCAACAAGAGCCACGCCGCCGCCTACGCGCTGGTCGCCTACCAGACCGCGTGGCTCAAGGCCCATTATCCGGTCGAATTCTACGCCGCCTCGATGAGCTTCGACATCCATCTGACGGACAAGCTGGCGATCTTCGTCGACGACATGCGTCGCCGCGGCGATGCGATCCTTGCCCCTTCGATCAACGCCAGCGAAGCCGATTTCTCGGTCGAGCCGCACGCGGAGGGCCATGCCGTGCGCTATGCGCTCGGCGCCCTCAAGGGCGTCGGCGAGAAGGCGATGGAGGTTCTGGTCGAGGAGCGGCGGCACGGAGGCGCCTTCCTCAGCCTCGACGATTTCGCCGCGAGGATCGACCCGCGCCAGATCAACCGCCGCCAGCTCGAAAGCCTTGCCGGCGGCGGCGCATTTGACAGCATCTCCGAGCGCTGGGCGGCGTTCGGGGCGGCCGAGACGATCCTCTCCGCGGCCTCCAGCGCGGCCGACGCGCGGGTGAGCGGGCAGGGCGGGCTGTTCGGCGAGGGCGCGGCCAACGTCGTGCCGATCCGCATGCCCTCGACCGAGAACTGGACGCTGGCCCAGCGCATGGCCGCCGAGAAAGAGAGCTTCGGCTTCTATTTCTCCGCCCACCCGGTCGACAGCTACCGCCATCTCGCTTTGGCGCACGGCGCGCGGCGCTTCGCCGATCTCGCCGCCTTGCCGGCGCCGGCGGAAGGCGGGCGGACCGCCGCGGTGATGGCCGGCCTGGTCGAGGACGTCCGCCACCGAACCTCGGCCAAGGGCCGCCGCTACATGATCGCGACCCTGTCCGACTCGTCGGGCCAGTTCGAGGCGACCGTGTTCGACGACGCCGTCGCCGAGCAGGTCGCCGCGTTCGCCAAGGGAGGGCAGTGCGCCCTGCTCGGCGTCGAGCTCGACCGACGCCCGGGCGAAGAGACTCCGCGCCTCGCGATCCGCTCGCTGCAGAGCTTCGAGGGGCTTTCGCGGCGGACCCGCCTCCAGCTCGAGGTCGAGATCGACGATCCGGCGGCGATCAAGGAGCTCGCGGCGATGGTCGCGCCGGCGCGCGGCGGCAACGGCCAGCTCACCATGCGCGCCGCCTGGTCGGGCGGCCAAGCGGACGTTGTTCTCGGTCGCGACTATCTGGTCGACGCCGAACTGGCCGCGCAGATCGAACGCATCGCCGGGATTCGCGCCGTCCGCCTGTCGGTCGCCGAGGCGCCGCGGCTTGCGCTCGTTTCGTGAACGGATAGACTCCCGCGCATAATACGAGCGGGAGAGTTTGATGCTGGGCGGGATGCAGGATTTCGAGCTGCGCGTACCGCGGCTCATCGACCATGCCGCGCGCGAGCACGGCACGCGTGAGGTCGTCACCGCCTGGGCCGATGGCCGGGTCGAGCGCACCACCTGGGCCGGCATCGCACTCGGTGCGAGGAAACTCGCGCAAGCGCTTGAGAAAATGGGCCTGAAGCGCGGCAACCGCGTCGCGACTTTGGCCATGAACCACCATTATCACCTGATCGCCTGGTACGGCGCGATCGGCATGGGCGGCGTGATCCACACGATCAATCCGCGCCTGTTCGACGAGCAGCTCGTCTACATCGCCAACCATGCCGAGGATAAGGTCCTGTTCTACGACAAGCTGTTCCAGCCGATCGTCGACCGCCTCAAGGACCAGTGGACCTCGATCGAGCATTATGTCTGCTTCGACGACGGGGCGTTCCAGGCGCTGCTCGACGCCGAGGACGGCGACTATGCCTGGGCCGAGGGCTCGGAGCGCGAGCCCTGCATGCTCTGCTACACGTCCGGGACAACCGGCAATCCCAAGGGCGTGCTCTACGAGCATCGCTCCTCGGTCATCCATGCTCTGGCCGAGGTCGCGCCGTCCTGTTTCGACCTTTCCTCGAGCACGGTGGCGCTGCCGATCGTGCCGATGTTCCACGCCGCCGCCTGGGGCCTGCCCTTCGCGGGCGCGATGGCCGGGATCAAGCTCGTCTATGCGGCGGCCAACGATCCCGTCCTGCTCTGCCGGCTGATGAACGAGGAGAAGGTGACCCACAGCGCCGGCGTGCCGACCGTCTGGCTTTCGATGTTCCAGCATATCGACAAGACCGGCGAGATTCCGCAGCACCTGCGGATCGTCACCATCGGCGGCTCGGCGGCGCCGCGCTCGATGGTCGAGCGGCTGATGAAGATGGGCATCCGCGTCGGCCATGCCTGGGGGATGACCGAAACCTCGCCGATCGGCACGATCGGGTCGCCGCCGGCCCATTGGGACGAATTGAGCTTCGACGAGCAGGTCGATCTGGTTTGCAAGCAGGGCCGCGTGCCCTTCGGAGTCGAGCTCCGGATCGTCGACGACGCCGAGCAGGAGCAGCCGCGCGACGGCCAGAGCTCGGGCCGCCTGCAGATCCGCGGCCCGTGGGTGATCCGCCGCTATTTCCAGGACGAGAAGGGCGATTGCGCGGGCGAGGGCAGCTGGTTCGACACCGGCGATGTCGCCGTCATCCATCCCTGCGGCACGCTGCAGATCACCGACCGGTCGAAGGACGTGATCAAGTCGGGCGGCGAATGGATCAGCTCGGTCGAGCTCGAAAATGCGGCGGTCGGTTGCGAAGGCGTCGCCGAGGCCGCGGCGATCGGGGCCAGCCACCCCAAGTGGGACGAGCGGCCGCTGCTGCTCGTCGTCCGCAAGGAAGGCTCCGAGGTCGGCGCCGAGGAGATTCTCGCCCATCTCGGCACGCGCGTCGCCAAATGGTGGTTGCCGGACGAGATTTTGTTCGTCGACAGCCTTCCGCACACGGCGACCGGCAAGCTGCTCAAGACGGCGCTGCGCGAGCAATATCGGGATCACCTTTTGCAGACCGCCTGACGGGCGGTTCCGCACCATTAATTTACCTCTGTCGGCTATCGCGCGCCGATGAGCTCAATGGGCCGGATCGAGACGGTGGCGGACAGCCGCGCCGCTCCGCGTGCGTCGCTTGGTGCGGCGCCGGCGGCCGAGGTCCGCGCGCGGGCCCGCCCGGCCCGGCTGGCGATCGCCGAGCTCGCCGGCGAATGGGACGATCTCGCCGCCCGCGCGGCCGAACCCAATCCGTTCCACGAAAGATGGTTCGTCGGCGCGTCGCTTGCCCATCTGGCGGGGGAGCGCGAGATCCGCCTGATCGAGGTCCGCCGCGGCGCCCGCCTGATCGGCCTGCTGCCGCTGGCGATCGAACAGGGCTACGCCCATTTGCCAGTGCGCTTCGTCCAGAACTGGTTTCACGACCACGCCTTCCTCGGAACGCCGCTCGTCGCCGCCGGCGAGGAAGCCGCGTTCTGGAACGCCACGTTCGAGCTGCTCGACGAGGCCGATTGGGCGCCCGCCTTCCTCCATTTGCGCGGCATTGCGGAGGAGGGGCCGGTGTTTCGCGCGCTCCGCCGTGGCGCGGTCGTCCACCGCCGCCTGCGCGCTTTGCTCGACGCCCGGCTCAGCCCCGACGCCTATTTCGAGCAGGCCGTGCGCGGCAAGAAGCGCAAGGAGCTGCGGCGCCAGCGCGCCCGCCTCGCCGAATTGGGCGCGGTCGGCTTTCGCCGCCTTGCCGACCCGGCCGAGCTGTCCGCCTGGTGCGACGATTATGTCGCGCTCGAGCGCAAGGGCTGGAAGGGCCGATCGGGCACCGGCCTCGCCAACGACGCGGCGGCCGAGGCCTTTTTTCGCGACGCCGCCGCCGGCGCCTGGGCGGCGGGCCGGCTCCAGTTCCTCCGCCTCGATCTCGACGGCCACGCGATCGCCATGCTCGCCAATTTCCTCACCCCGCCCGGCGGCTATTCGTTCAAGACCGCGTTCGACGAGGATTATGCCCGCTTCTCGCCCGGGGTTCTCCTCCAGATCGAGAATCTGCGCATCCTCGAGGATCCCGACATCCTGTGGGTCGACAGCTGCGCGATGGACCATCATGCGATGATCGACAGCTTCTGGCGCGAGCGCCGTTCGGTCGTGCGCGTCACCGTGCCGCTGAAGGGCGCGCGACGCCGCGCAACCCACGCGCTCTGCCGCGGCCTCGAACGCACTTCGGAACTGCTCAAGGGCCGCAGGCTGTGAGTCCCGAACTGCTGATCGTCGTCGATACCGAGGAGGAATTCGACTGGACCGCGCCTTTCTCCCGCGAGAGCCGCGCGACGCGCACCATCCCGTGCCAGGCGCTGGCGCATCGAATCTACGATCGCTTCGGCGTGGTGCCGACCTATGTCGTCGATTACCCGGTCGCGACCGACCCGGCGGCGGTCAAGTTCCTCTCCGGCCTGCGCGACGCCGGCAAGGCCGAGATCGGCGCGCACCTCCATCCCTGGGTGACTCCGCCTTACGAAGAGGCCGTCACCACCCATAATTCCTATCACTGCAACCTCCCGGCGGCCCTCGAACGCGCCAAGATCGAAGCGCTGACCGGCGCCATCGAGAAGAATTTCGGCGAGCGCCCCACCGCCTTCAAGGCGGGCCGCTACGGCTTCGGCGCGAACACCGCGCGGGTGCTCGCCGATCTCTGCTACCGCGTCGATTGCAGCCTGGTGCCGCACACCGATCTCTCAGGCGACGGCGGGCCGGATTTCCGCGGCCGTGCGGACCGGCCGCATTGGCTTCCCGAGGGCCTGCTCGAAGTGCCGCTGACGGTCGGCTTCCTCGGCGCGATGCCCGGGCTCGGCGAACGGGCCGACTGGCTGTTCGACAGCCCGCGCGCGGCGCGCCTGCGCCTTCCCGGCGCGCTGGCGCGCTCGGGGCTGGTCGCCCGGTCGCGGCTCACGCCGGAGGGGACTCCCGCGGACGAGCAATGCCGGCTGATCGAGGCGATGGTGGCGCGCGGCCACCGCACCTTCACTCTGACCTATCACAGCCCGAGTCTCGCGCCCGGCCACACGCCTTATGTGCGCGACGAGGCCGATCTCGCCGCCTTCCTGGCCAGCATCGCGCAGGTACTGGCCTTCTTCCGCGACCGTATGGGCGGCCGCTTCACCACTCTCGACGGCGTCTACCGCGCCGCGCTGGAGGGCCGCGAAGCCGCCTGAGGCGGGGCGGGCGCCCGCGCCTGCTGGCCGCCGAACGCATCGCCGAAGAAGCTGTGCTCGTACCAGCGTGGCGCTTGGGCCCCGTCGGCGATCTCACGCGCGATCAGATAGTTGAGTTGCGCGAAGCGCGCACCGGCCTGCCAGTTGAACGGCAGCGAAATCTCGTCGCGCGGGCTGTGATACTGGTGCTCGAGGAAGTCCGTGAAGCGCGCGCGGCCGCCATTGGCGAAGCCGGTCATGAGGAACACCGAGGGCACGCCCTGCTGGACGAAGCGGTAATGGTCCGAGCGGGTAAACAGTCCCTCCTCGGGCAGCGGGTCCGGTGCCAGGCCGACATGCATCCGCGCCGCCGCGCGGCGGACCGTTTCGCCCATCGTCGAATGTTCGGCGCCGAACGCCGTCACGTCCTGGAAATCGTAGGTGAGGATCGGCATGTCGAGGTTGACCACCGAGATGACGTGTCCCTGGCCGACCACCGGGTGGCGCGAAAGATATTGCGCTCCGAGCAGGCCCTTCTCCTCGGCGGTCACCGCGGCGATCAGGATCGGGCGGCGCGGGCGGTTGCCCGGCCGGCTGAACTGCCGCGCGACCTCGATCAGGGTGGCGATGCCCGTCGCATTGTCCATCGCGCCATTGTTGATCCGGTCGCCTTCGCCGGTGGTGCGGACGCCGATATGGTCGAGATGGGCCATCAGCAGCACATATTCATTGGCGACGCTGGGATCGGTCCCGGGCAGTATCGCGACGACGTTGGAGCTGGAAAAGCGCGTCGATTCGCCGGCCTCGCGGGCGAAGCGCGCGCTCTGGGCCAAGGCGAAGCCGTGCGGCCGACTGCCCGCGGTGGCGGCCTCGTCCAGCACCTGCGCGGCCGAGCGGGGCGCGCCCGCGAACAGCGCCGCGGCCGTGGCCTCGTTGACGGTCGCGCTGAACCTCAGCCCGCTGCCGTCGACGAACGGTGTCCCGTCGGGCTCGAGCCAGGTCGTGCCGGGCCGGTCGGCGAATCGCAGCGTGCGCTCCCAGGGCGTTTCGGCGATGTCGTGGCGGGTGCGGATCGAGATCATGCCGACGGCGCCGCGCGCCGCCGCCATCCGCCTTTTGTCGCCGTTCATATGGGCGGCGACGTCGCTCGGAACGCCGTCCGGGATCCCGCTCAGCACGACGACGATCTTCCCGCGCGCGTCGATGCCCTGATAGTCGTTATAGCCGTGGCTCGGCATGTCGAGGCCGTAGCCGGCGAAGACGAGGGGCGCGTCGATCGCCAGCGGCTCGGCCCCGGGGCTGGCGCGCACGATCATCTCGCGGCCGTGCGTGTAGGTCTGCCCGGCGACGGTCAGCGTCGGCTGGCCGCGCGTGGTGTACCGGATGAACTCGACCGGCTGGTACCAGCCATTGGCGGTGCCGGGCCTCAGGCCCAGCGCCTCGAACTGGGTCGCGACGTAGCGCGCTGCGATGTCGTAGCCCCGTGTCCCCGCCTCGCGCCCTTCGAGCAGGTCGTCGGCGAGAAAGGTCACATGGGCGCGGAAGGCATCCGCGCTGAAATCGCCGGCCGCCTGCGGCCGCGTCTGGGCCGCGCCGGACGCCGCCAGGGAAAGCGCGGCGAGGCCGGCGAGCAACGACTTGAACTGCATGAAAATCATCCCGTGTGGAGAAACACTGTGCCACTGGCCTAATGCAGCCGCCCGCGGCTGGCAATCGGGCACGCTCGCGCGGGCGACATCGCTTGCCCTCGCGGGCGCCGCTGCTATAGACGCCGCCTTGCCGTGACCATAGCGGGCGTGGCGGAACTGGTAGACGCGCCAGGTTTAGGTCCTGGTATCGAAAGATGTGGGGGTTCGAGCCCCTCCGCCCGCACCAGCGGCCGCCCCGATCTTTGCTGACATGAAGGTTTGAAATGCAGACTGTCGAGACGTTGAACGAGGGCCTGAAGCGCGCCTTCCGGATCACCATTCCCGCCAAGGACATCGACGCCCGCGTCGACCAGGAGCTGAAGAAGGTCGCGCCGCAGGTGCGCATGCCCGGCTTCCGCCCTGGCAAGGTCCCCGCCAATCTGATCCGCAAGATGCACGGCCCCGCGCTGCAGCAGCAGGCGCTCAACGAGGCGGTGCAGGACGGCGTCCAGCAGTTGATGACCGAGCAGAACATCCGCCCGGCGATGCAGCCCGAGGTCGCGCTCGAAGAGGGCGGCGACGCCGGCACCGATGCGGTCGTCTCCGTCGCGCTCGAGGCGTTGCCCGACGTGCCCGAGGCGAAGATCGAGGGGCTCAAGATCGAGCGGCTCACGGTCGCGCCGGACGAGGCCGCGATCGACGACGCCGTGGCGCGTCTCGCCGAAGGCCAGAAGAGCTACGATCCGGCCCCGGCCAAGCACAAGGCGGCCAAGGGCGACCTCGTGATCATGGATTTCGAGGGCAAGGTGGACGGCGAGCCGTTCGAGGGCGGCAAGGGCGAAGGCATGTCGGTCGAGATCGGCTCGGGCCGCCTGATCCCGGGCTTCGAGGACCAGCTGGTCGGCGCCAAGGCGAACGACGCGCTGACGATCAGCGTCACCTTCCCCGAGGATTACAATGTCGACTATCTGAAAGGCCGCCCGGCGACCTTCGACGTCGTGATCAACGAGGTCCAGACGCCCAGGGAGATGAAGGCCGACGACGCCTTCGCCAAGTCGATGGGTCTGGAGGGCATCAGCCAGCTGCGCGAGCTGCTCAAGGGCCAGGTCGAGCAGGAGCTGAACGGCCTCACCCGCACCCACATGAAGCGCCAGCTGCTCGATCAGCTCGCCTCCGCGCACGATTTTCCGGTGCCCGAATCGATGGTCGAGGCCGAGTTCGGCCAGATCTGGCAGCAGCTCGAGCAGGAAGCGAGCCGCGAAGACGACCCGAAGGCCGCTCGCGAGGAGATGGAGAAGGAGCGCGATGAGTATCGCGCCATCGCCGAGCGCCGCGTTCGTCTCGGCCTTCTGCTCTCCGAGATCGGCCAGAAGAACGACGTCCAGATCAGCCAGCAGGAAATGAACCAGCTGATCATGCAGGCCGCCCAGCAATATCGGCCCGACCAGCGCCAGCAGTTCGTCGATTATGTCCGCGGCGACCAGATGGCCCAGGCGCAGCTGCGCGCGCCTTTGTTCGAGGACAAGGTGGTCGATTTCCTGTTCGGCACGGCCGCGAT
>DASQJU010000199.1:0-2765 GCA_035630915.1 Allosphingosinicella sp. | reverse complement strand
CCGGGAATTCGGCGGGCCGACCAGCCGATCGCTGGCCTGCGCGCGCCGATGAGGCTCAGTGCACCGCCAGCACATCCACTTTTGTGCCGGCGCTGGCGAGTTCGCGCTCCGCCTGGGTGAAGCCGTAAGCCGGGATGATCTCCCCTGTCCGGTCCGAAACCGCATCCCAGTGCGCCACCAGCTGCTCGCCGGCATCGGCCGCGTCGCCGATCAAGCGGCCTTCCGTCAATGTCACGTTCGCGCAGGCGAAATGGCCGGCGCCGGCGCACAGGATAGAGCGGGTGGGCGCGGCTTCCCCGACGAGCGCGAGCAGGCCGGGGCTGACCTTGGCCGGATCGAGATGACGCAGGCCTTCGTCCGAGAGCACCCCGGCGGTCATCTGCGTCGCCGCGGTGGGCGCCAGGCAATTGACGCGGATATCGTATTTCTCGCCTTCGATCGCGAGCGTCTGCATCAAGCCGACCAGCGCCATCTTCGCCGCGCCATAGTTCGCCTGGCCGAAATTGCCGTAGATGCCCGAGGCCGAAGACGTCAGCACGATGCGGCCATAGTTCTGCTCGCGCATCGTCTCCCACACCGCCTTGGTGCAGATGGCCGAGCCGATCAGGTGGACTTCGACGACCGCCCGGAACTCGTCGATCGACATCTTGGCGAAGCTCTTGTCCTTGAGGATGCCGGCATTGTTGATGAGCACGTCGATCCGGCCCCAGCGCTCCTTTGCCTCCTCGACCATCGCGGCGATGCCCTCCTCGTCGGTGACACTGCAGGAATTGGCGATCGCCTCGCCGCCATCGGCTTCGATCTGGGCGGCCACCGCCTGCGCGGCGCCTTCGGAGCCGCCGCTGCCGTCGCGCGCGCCGCCGAGATCGTTGACGACGACCTTCGCCCCGCGCCGCGCCAGCTCCAGCGCATAGGCCTTGCCGAGCCCGTTGCCGGCGCCGGTCACGATCGCCACCCGATTTTCGAAGCTTATCGTCATTCAATCCCCCAATCCTGTTCGATTACCCCTCGCGCACCGAGCGCCGCAAGCCTCGAGAATTGTGCCGTCACCGCCTTCGCAAAACGCGCATCGGCCGCGAGCCGAGGCGGAAAGATCGCCTCGATGCCGAGCAGCGTTTCGGGCTCGATGCGGCGGCGAGTTTCCCCGGCCAGCGGATCGTCGACCGTGAACGCGTTTCCTGCATCGTCCCGCCCGCCTTGCCAGCGCATCCAGGCGGCCACCGCGAGCGCGAGCGCGTCGAACCCCTGGCCGCGCTCCAGCCGCACCGCGATCGGCGCCAGCAGTCGCTGGGGGAGCTTCTGGGAGCCGTCCATGGCGATCTGGCGCGTGCGATGCTGGAGGCCCGCATTGGCGAAGCGCGCCATCAACGCGGTGCGGTAGGCGCCGATATCCAGTCCGGGGGGCGGCGAAAGCGTCGCCTCGGCCTCGTCCCAGAGCGCCTCGACGAACCGGCGGCCTGCCGGCGCGACGATGAACTGGTGGACGAACTCGACGCCCGCGAGCCCGCCCAAGTAGGCGATCGCGCTGTGCGCGCCATTGAGCAGGCGAAGCTTCGCATCCTCCCAAGGGCCGATGTCTGCAGCGATCTGCACGCCGGCGGCCTCGAAGTCCGGCCGCTCGCCGCGAAACCGGTCCTCGATCACCCATTGGAAATACGGCTCGGCCTTGACCATCGCCCGGTCGATCAGGCTCGTCCGCGCGGCGAGCGCCGCGATGTCCGACTCCTCGGTCGCCGGCACGATCCGGTCGACCATCGTCTGAGGGAAGGCGCAATTCTCTGCGATCCAATCCGCATCATCACCGGCCGCAGCCAGTACCGCCTCGCGCAGCTGCTCGCCGTTCCTCGGCAGATTGTCGCAGGAGAGGATCGTGACCCCCTCCCCTCGCCGGGCCAGGCCCTCGCCCAGCAACGCGATTGCCCGGCTGCCCGGGAGATAGCCTTTCTCGGTGACGGTGAGCGTGATCAGCTTCGTCTCCGGCGCCGCGATCCGCGCAGCCAATCCGTCCAGCAGCACCTCGCGCACAGCGCCGATCACCCGCACCTCATCGCCGACGACGAGCGAGTAGAGGCAGTCCTGCGGCGCCATCGCTTCGCGCACGGCCGGGGAGCGCAGCGAGGCGCCGGCGACGCCCCAGCCGAGATCGTCGAAGACGATCGCCTGGTGGGCGCGGTGGAAGGCGCCGATACCGAGATGGAGGACCTTGGGTGGCGGACGCGTCGAGGGACGCCGCACCCACGAGGGCAACCGGTCGAGCGTCGCCTCGCTCAGCCTCGGAGTCACAGCTTGTAGGCTGCCTTGGCCAGATCGTAGGCGAGGGCGCGTGCGAGTTCGTGCGCCTCCTCCTCCTCCAGCCGGTGTTCGGCGACGAGGCGGGCGAGGAAGGCGCAGTCCATCCGCCGCGCGACGTCGTGCCGCGCCGGGATGGAGAGGAAGGCGCGCGTGTCGTCGTTGAAGCCGACCGTATTGTAGAATCCCGCCGTCTCCGTCGCCGCCTCGCGGAAGCGCCGCATCCCCTCGGGGCTGTCGTGGAACCACCAGGACGGGCCGAGCTTCAACGCCGGATAGTGGCCGGCGAGCGGCGCCAGCTCGCGCGAATAGACGTCCTCGTCGATGGTGAAGAGGATCAGGGTCAGCCGGGGATCGTTGCCGAAGCGGCCCAGCAAAGGCTTCAGCGCGTGGACGAACTCGATCTGGGCCGGGATGTCGGCGCCCTTGTCGCGGCCGAATCCGGCCAGCACCGCCTCGTTGTGGTTGCGGACGAC
>DASQJU010000198.1:0-6123 GCA_035630915.1 Allosphingosinicella sp. | reverse complement strand
GGGATCGGCGACGGGTTCACGGTCCCGGCCAACGTCCCCGGCGAGTCCAACGGTTCGTGCTCCTTCGCCAATCCCAAGGGGGTGCCGATCCGCGAGGACGACCTGCCGCTGGCACAACTCGTCGGCGCGTTCGCGTTCGAGGCCGCGCGCAGGCTCTGGCGGGTCCGCGCCCCGGCCGCCCAGGCCATGCCGAAGCTCACCGACCGCCAGCGCGAGTGCATCTTGTGGGTGGCGCGCGGCAAGTCCGACTGGGAGATCAGCCGGATTCTCGGCGTTCAGCACGAGACGGTCGTCCAGCACCTGAAGCAGGCCCGCGAGCGATATGGGGTCGGAAAGAGAACCATGCTTGCCGTCCAGGCCCTGTTCGATGGATCGATCAGCTTCAACGATGTCCTGAAGCGCTGACAATACCCATTTCTGGGAATAGCGGCCCGAGCCCGGTCCGGCCGAACCTCGCCATGTCAACAAGGAGAATGACATGGTCCTGGTTTGCCAGTGCATTGCCCGCCCGCTCCATCTGCCGGCCCTTCGCGAGATGTTCGAGGACCGCAAGCGGGTCTTCGTCGACCTGCTCAAGTGGGACGTGCCGGTCCTCGAGGGACGCTACGAACTCGACCAGTTCGACGGCGAGCGTGCGGTTTATCTGATCGCAGCGGACGCGGAGCGCGGCCATGCCGCGTCGGCGCGGCTGTTGCCGACGAGCGAGCCCCACATCCTCGACACGCTCTTCCCCGAGCTTTGCGCTGCGCCGCCGCCGCGAGGCGGGAATGTGTACGAGATCACGAGATTCTGCCTCGCCGACCGTCAGGGCGCCGCGGCGCGGCTCGAGGCGCGCAACCGGCTGGTGTCGGCCCTGGTCCGCCACGCGCTCGACAACGGGATCAGGACCTATGTTGGAGTCGCCGAAATGCGCTGGCTGCAGCAGATCCTGGCCTTCGGCTGGCGCTGCCGGCCGCTCGGCCTGCCGCGGCCGATCGGCGGCAGGCTTCTCGGGGCGCTCGCCATCGAGATCGACGAGGAGACTCCGGCGCTGCTCGAGGCGAGCGGCATCTACAGTGCAGAGCCGCTGCATCCGCTCGAAATCCTCGAAGCCGCCTGAGGAAGGAGGACGACCATGCTTCACGATCGCTATATCGCGAGCGAGGCCGACCGCTGGACCGAGCGCCTGCTCGCCGACGGATGGTGCCTCCTCCCCCATCTTTTCCCGCCGGCCGAGGTCGAGGCGCTCGACGCCGAGTTCGCGCGCGACTTCGAGAAGACGCCCTTCTGCGAAGGCCCCTTCTATGGCGAGCGGACCAAGAGGTTCGGCCGGCTGCTTGCCCGCTCGCGGCGCGCCTGGCCTCTCGTCCAGCATCCGCTCGTGCTCGGAATCGTTGAGCGCGTGCTCTCGCCCTGGTGCGACACGATCCAGCTCAACCTTACCCAGGCGGTCGCCGTCCATCCAGGCGCGCTCGCCCAGGTGCCGCACCGCGACCAGGACATGTGGCGGGGCGAGACCGGAAGGATCGAATATCTGGTCAATGTCATGTGGCCGTTCACGCGCTACACGGCATCGAACGGGGCGACCCGATTGTGGAGCGGGAGCCACGGGTCACGCGCGCCCTTCTTCGTCCCGGAGGACAATGAGAGCGTGCCCGAATATGGTCCGGGCTCGGCGCTGCTGATCCTCGGCTCGACGCTCCACGCGGCGGGGGCCAACACCAGCGACGAGGTGAGGCGGGGCATGATCGCTGGCTACAGCCTCGGCTGGCTCAGGACCTACGAGAACCAGTTTCTCGCATATCCACCCGATATCGCGCGCACCTTCCCGCCCTCTCTCGCGGCGCTCGCCGGCTATCGCCAGCACCGGCCCAATCTTGGCAATTTCGAGGGGTGCTGCCCCTCGGTCACATTGGCCAGGGACCCGCCCTGCTGGCTTGGCGCGGTCGATGCGCTTCGCCCCGATCAGCAGGCGTCGGTCGCCGCCCATGCCGACGCGCAGCGCCGGGCGGGGGCGGCATGACCGGGCCGGCACGCGAAGGGACGTGCCAATGAACCCCGGCCCAACCTTCGAGCGGGTCTATCGGGCGCTCAAGGAGCAGTTGATGGGCGGCTTCTTCGCCCCTGGAGATCCGCTCGAGCCCGCCATGATCGGCGCCGAGCTCAACGCGAGCGTCACGCCGGTGCGCGACGCCCTTCACCGCCTCGTCGGGGAGCGGATGGTCGATGCGCCACGCAATGATGGCTTCCGCTCGCCTGCCCCGACCGAGGCCGAATTGCGCGACCTCTATGGTTGGCGCGAGACCCTCCTCGAGCTGGCGCTGAGGCGAAGCGCCCGCCGCTCCGATCTTCCGGCCTTCCTCGCGGAGCACGCGTCGCTTCCGTCGACGGACGGCGCCGCCGCGCTGTTCGTCGAGGTCGCGCGCCGCACCGCCAATCCCGAGCATGAGCGCGCCGTGGCCGCGGTCAACGACCGGCTCTCATCCTATCGCGCGCCGGAAGGGCGCCTGTTCGAGGATCTCGTGGCCGAGCTCTCCGGACTTCGCGCCGCGTTCGAGGCAAATGACGATTCCGAGCTTCGCCGGTTGATCTTCGCCTATCACCGGCGGCGCCGGAATGAGACGCCCCACCTGCTCCTCGCCGCGCGGATGCCGCGCTCCGCGGACGACGCGAACAATCCCTGAATAGGGCGCTTATTCGCTTCTTATAGGAAATGGGCCGCCTTAGCCTCGAAGCGGCCGCGCCACCCGCGCGGCGAAGCCAAGGAGGAAGTCCATGGAACGCGAAGCTCAGAACATCTACGAGGGCCCGGTCGAGCTCGGCTCGGTCACCGCCGACACGCATGGCGACGGCGGCTTCTATTGGGAGATCGGCGGCCTCCAGCCTCATCCCGGCATCTCCGAATAACCCCGACGTCCCGAGCGGCGGCGCGGCCGGGAGGCAAGGCCGCGCCGCCGCCAGGCACGCGGGCCGGCGCCCGCACCCTCTTCCGAAACAACCTCGATATTTCCTGACAATAAGATTCTTATCCCAAGGCGAAGGGCCCAGACTCCCCGTGCCGCGACCCATGCGGCGACAAGGAGAAGTGCCATGCAGACGAACCATCCTCATGACGCCGGCCTGATCGCGCTCGGCTCGGTCAGTGCCGACACGCTCGGCCAGGGCGGCGTGATCCTCGAGGTCTTCACCCTGATGCCCAAGGCCGGCATCACGAACGACTGACGGCACTCGCGGGCGCGCGCAGTGTCCCGCGCGCCCGCTTTTTCCAAAAGCGCGATGAGCGACTTCCGCCTCCCCGGCCATGTCCATTATTGCGAGATCGACGGCGAGCGCGTCTTCCTCGATCTCGAACGCGATCTCTATTTCACGCTCCCGCCCGGCGCCGCCGCCGCGCTCGACGCCCTCGCCGGCGCATCCGCCGCCTCGCCTTCCCACGCCGCACTGGAAGCTCTGGCCGAGACCGGAATCCTCGTTCGCGCCCCGCTCGGACGGCCGGTCGCGCCGGCCCGCCATCCAAAGCCCGATCGGAGCCTCGTCGAGCAGTCCCGGCCTCGCGCCGGCTGGTCATTGCTCACCCTGATCCAGGCGACCTTCCTCATCGCGCGCATGCGCCGCGCCGTCGCCCGCAAGCGGCTGCCCGCCTTGCTCGGCCGGCTCGGGGCGATGCGGCCGGCAAGCGGCCGGGCAGCACGCGATGCGCTCGCCTTGCGCTTTCTCGCGGCAAGAAGGCTCGTCCCGTTTCCGCCCAATTGCCTCTCGGATTCGCTCGCGCTCTGCCTGTTCCTGAGGCGCCGGGGCATGGCGTGCGACCTCGTCATCGGCGCCAAGCTTCATCCGTTCGGCGCCCATTGCTGGCTTCAGGATGGAACGTCGATCCTCAACGACACGCTCGGCGCGGCGCGGGATTTCCACCCGGTGCTGATTGCATGAGCGCGCCGCGCTTCCTCGCGCTCGCCGGCGAGCCCGGGCGCCTTCGCGATCTTCTCGCCTCGCTCGTGCCCGCGCGCGACGGAGCGCCGCGGCTGGACCGGCGCTTCGATGCGGCCGATCTCGTCCTCTTCGCCTCGCCCGAGACCGCGCTCATCCCGCTCGAGGAGGAGCGCGGCGTGCTGGTCGGAAGGCTCTACCGGCCGCCACCATCGTCAGAACCGGTCGCGGCGCTCGATCTCCTCGAAAGCCGCGCCGCCGCTTGGAGCGGCGGCAGGAGCCTCGTCGAGGAAAAGTGGGGCGGCTACGTGGCCTTCCTCCGTGACGAAGGCGCGGTCACAATCTTCCGCGATCCAAGTGGCGCGGTCCCGGTCCACCATCTTGGCCTGGACGGCGTCCGCGCCTTCTTCTCCCACGGCGCGCTCGCCGCCGATCTGGGGCTCGCCGTAAGGGGAGTCGACGAGGCCTTCCTTCGCCAATGGCTCACCTATCCGTTCCTCAGGACTGAGCGAACCGGGATCGAGGGCGTGTCCGAGCTGCTTCCTGGCATGTCGTGCCGGACGGTCGCCGGCGAGGCGCGGAGCCAGGCGCTCTGGACGCCGTGGACCTTTACGACGCCGGAACGGCGGATCCTGGATTTTGGGGAGGCCGCGGCAAAACTCCGGAGCGTCCTGCTTGGGACCGTCCGCGCCCAGCTCCGGGGAATGGACCCGCCGATCCTCGAGCTGTCGGGCGGACTGGACAGCGCGATCGTGGCGGCCTGCCTTTCGTCCTCCGGCATGGCTTTCTCGGGCGCCAATTTCGTCACCCGGATGGCGGACGGCGACGAGCGCGATTATGCCCGCATCCTCGCGGACGCGCTGCATATCCCGCTCGCCGAGCTCCACGAAGGCGATGCGCCGCTAACGCTCGAGCCCTCCCCGCCAAGATCGCTCCGCCCGCCTTTGAGCCCGGTGCTCCAGCCGCTTCACCGCGCGTTCGCGCACCATGCGCGCGCCATTGGCGCCCGCACTTTTGTCACGGGTGCCGGCGGCGACAACCTCTTCTGTTATCTCACGACCGCGTCGCCCGCGCTCGACGCCGCCTCGTCCGCGGGCCTGCGCCAGGGATTGAGCACGCTCGCCGATGTCGCCGAGCTTGGCGGCTGCACGCTCTGGACCGCTGCCGCGTTCGCCATTCGCAAGCGCCTCGGCCGGCATCGCCGCCCGGCCTGGAAGCGGGACGACCGCTTCCTCGCCCCGGGGGCCGCCGCACAAGCGCCGGATCTTCACCCCTGGCTCGACCCGCCAGAAAAGACGCTGCCCGGCAAGCGCGAGCATGTCGACTCGCTCGTTCGCCTGCAGCATTTCGTCGAGGATGAATTTGCGACCGGGGAGCGCCTTCTCCATCCCTTGCTGAGCCAGCCGCTCATGGAGCTCTGCCTTTCCATCCCGACCTGGTTGTGGCTGGAGGGTGGGCGCAACCGCGCGGTCGCCCGCGCCGCCTTCGCCGACCTGCTACCCGAGGAGATCATCCTTCGCCGGACCAAGGGACGGCTTGAGAGCATGTGCGCCCGCGCATTTGCCGCCAACCGCGAAAGGCTCGCCGATCTGCTCCTGCGCGGCGCTCTCGCGGAGCGCGGGCTGCTCGACCAGCGCTCGCTTGCTACCTATCTCGCCGCGCCCGGACCGCCTCAAGATGAGGCCTATTTCAGAATATTTGATCTCACTGCGCTAGAGCTGTGGCTTCGCTCGTCAGTCTGACAGCCTACGCGGCTGCACGCGCTACAAACTACGCTGCGGAGTAGTGGCGTGTGGAATCCCGCTGGGCGGCGCTGAAACAAGGCAAAGTATAAGCGCCATTGGATGACGTTGCACATGGGCTCTGAGGGCCTATGCTTAAGACAGCCTCTCGTCCTCCATTTGTTACTTTGTTTTGAGCGTGCTTTCGAGACGAAGCGCGCCTGCGAACTGCGCCGACAAATCACGCTGGAGCGGCTCCGCGACGAAAATGGCCTCGTGGCGACAAGCGAATGCGAGATTAGCGGCGTCTGCGCATAACCCAAAAATGCGCGCCTCGGTCGGAAGAGGTCAATGGGGGATCAAGTAGACTTTCACCCTAATGGAGAGATGGGATCACTCGTCGTGCAAGCACGCCTTGCAAATTAGGTTGCCATTTACTCCCCGCCTGGGTTGACCGAATAAAATCAAACTTCCTCCACATTTCGGACATCTTTCA
>DASQJU010000197.1:0-7689 GCA_035630915.1 Allosphingosinicella sp. | reverse complement strand
GCGGCGCGGTCGCCACGAGCGAGGACGCGGCCTCGGTCGCGGTCACCGGCCTTTCGGTCAGCGACGTCGACAATGCGTCGCTCACCGTAACCCTCGCAGTCGGCCGCGGGACGCTCGCCATCGACACCGGCGTTCCGGGCGGCGTGACCGCCGGGCAGGTGACCGGCAACGGCACCGGCACCGTCACCCTCACCGGCACGCAGAGCGCGATCAACACGACGCTCGCCGCGGCCACCGGCGTCGCCTACACCCCGACGCCCAACGTCAACGGCCCCGACACGCTGACCATGACCAGCGACGACGGAACGCTGCAGGACGTCGACCTGGTCTCGATCGGCGTCGCCCCGGTCAATGACGCGCCAACGGTCGCCGGCGACGGCACCGAGAGCGCGGCGCCGATCAATGAAGACACGCCGAGCCCGGCGGGCCAAAGCGTCTCCAGCCTGTTCGGCGGCCAATATTCAGACGCCACCGACCAGGTGAGCGGCGGCTCCTCGGCCGACGCCTTCGCCGGCATCGCGGTCACCGCCAATGGCTCCGCTCCGGCCAGCGGCCAGTGGCAATATTTCAACGGCGCCGTCTGGGTGAACATCGGTGCGGCCAGCGATGCCGCGGCGGTGCTGATCTCTGGCGGCACGTCGATCCGCTTCAATCCGGCGCCGAACTTCAACGGCGCCGCGCCCACGCTGACCGTCCATCTCGTCGACGCCAGCGGCGGCGCGCTGACCGACGGCACCGTGGTCAACGCCTCGGTGACCGGCGGCACCACCCGCTACAGCACCGGCACCGTGGTGCTCGACCAGAACGTCACGGCCCAGCCGGACGATCCGGTGAACATCGTCCCGGGCGCGGTGGCGACCAGCGAGGACGGCTCGGTCGTCGTCTCCGGCCTCTCCGTCAGCGACGGCGACTCGCCAAGCCTTACCGTCATCCTTGCGGTCGGCCGCGGTACGCTCTCGATCGATACCGGAGTCGCGGGCGGCCTCACGGCCGGCCAGGTGACCGGCAACGGCAGCGGCAGCGTCACGCTCTCCGGCACGCAGAGCGAGATCAACACCACCCTCGCCTCCGCTTCCGGAGTCACCTACGTGCCGACCCCCAATATCAACGGGCCGGACACGCTGACCATGACCAGCGACGACGGCTCGACCCAGGACGTGGACCTCGTTCCAATCAGCGTCGCGGCGGTCAACGACGCGCCCACGGTCGCCGGTGACGGCACCGAGAGCGCCGCGCCGATCCAGGAGGACACGCCGAGCCCGGTCGGGCAGAGCGTGTCGAGCCTGTTCGCGGGCCAATATTCGGACGCGACGGACCAGGTGGCAGGCGGCTCCTCAGCCAATGCCTTTGCCGGCGTCGCCGTCACCGCCAACGGATCGAACCCGGCGGCGGGCCAGTGGCAATATTTCAACGGAGCGATCTGGGTCGATATCGGGGCCGCCTCGGATGCCTCCGCGGTGCTGCTCGCCGCTTCGACCGCGATCCGCTTCAATCCCGCGCTCGATTTCACCGGGGCGGCGCCCACACTCACGGTGCATCTGGTCGACGATTCGGGCGGGGCGCTGGTCAGCGGCGTCCACGCAAACGCTTCGGTGACCGGCGGCACCACGGTCTACAGCACCGGCACGGTCGTGCTCAGCGAGCAGGTCAACAACACCAACGATCCGCCGACCGGAGTCACCGGCAATCTGCAGGCGCCCGAGGACGCGAACAACGGCAGCGCGGTGGGGACGGTCACCGCCCAGGATCCGGACAGCAGTTCGTTCACCTACACCCTGCTCAACAATGCGGGCGGGCGCTTCGCGATGGATAGCGCGGGCAACGTCTCAGTCGCCGACGGGCTGCTGCTCGACTACGAGCAGGCCAACAGCCATACGATCCGCGTCCGCGCCACCGACGACCAGGGCGCCTTCGCCGACTTCGACATGAACGTCAGCGTGATCGACGTTCTTGGCGAGGATGTGCTCGGCGACGGCCGCGACAACACCTTCTGGGGCGGCGCCGAGAACGACGTCCTGCGCGGCGAGGGCGGCAATGACAGCCTGAAAGGCGGCGGCGGCCAGGACACGCTCGAGGGCGGCACCGGCAACGATACGCTGGACGGCGGCGCGGGCGCGGACATCCTGCGCGGCAACGCGGGCGAGGACGTCTTCGTCTTCCACAAGGGCGAAGCCAATGGCGACACGATCATCGACTTCTGGGGCCAGGGCGCGTCGGTCGAGGATTCGATTGTCCTCATGGGCTATGGCGCAGGAACCACGCTGACGCGCGTTGGCGGCGGAAGCTCAACCCATTACCGGATCAACGATAACGGCTATATCGAGGACTTCACGATCATCGCCACCGGTCAGGTCCATTCGACCGATTGGGGTGTCGTTCCCTGAGGATTGCGCGCGCAGGCCATGGGGTGACAAGACCGTCTACATGTCTAAGTCAGTCGCATGAGCCTGCGCGTCGCCGTCCAGATGGACCCCCTCGACTCGATCAATATCGAGGGGGATTCGACCTTCGCAATCATGCTGGGCGCGCAGGCGCGCGGGCACCGGCTCTGGCATTATGCCCCCGAGGACCTGAGCTGGGCTGAGAGCCGACTCTGGACGATGGGCCGTCCCGTCACCGTCCAGCGCGTCGAAGGCAGCCATTTCACCTTCGGCGAGCCCGAAATACTCGATTTGGGCCGCGACGCCGACGTGGTGCTCATGCGCCAGGACCCGCCGTTCGACCTCGGCTACATCACCGCCACCCATCTGCTCGAACGCATCCAAAGCGAGACTTTGGTCGTCAACGATCCCGCCGCCGTCCGCAATGCGCCCGAGAAGCTCTGGGTGCTGGATTTCGCCCGCTTCATGCCGCCGACCGTGATTACGCGGTCGCTGGGTCTCGCCCGCAAGTTCCTCGCCGAACATGGCGAGATCGTGGTCAAGCCGCTGCACGGCTTCGCCGGCGGCTCGGTCTTTCGCGTCGGCCGCGACGGCGCCAACCTCGCCTCGCTGATCGAGCTGTTCAACACCGCCTATCGCGAGCCGCACGTCGTCCAGGCATTCCTCCCCGGCGTGGCCGAGGGCGACAAGCGCATCGTTCTCGTCGACGGCGAGGTCGCCGGCGCGGTCAACCGAATCCCCGGTTCGGGTGAGATCCGCTCCAATCTCGCCGTCGGCGGCAAGGCGGCGAAGACCGAGCTGACGGCGCGCGAGCAGGAGATCTGCGCCGCAATCGGCCCGGAGCTCAAGAAGCGCGGCCTGCTGTTCGTCGGGATCGACGTGATCGGCGGCCAATGGCTGACCGAGATCAACGTCACCAGCCCGACGGGCATCGTCGCCATCGACCGCTTCAACGGCAGCGACACGCCAGCGCGCATTTGGGATGCGATCGAGGGGATGCTCTCGCGCCGATGACCGACTGGGTCCTCCGGCTGATCGAATGGGGCGGTTATCCGGCCGTTCTCCTGCTGATGCTGTTCGAGACGATGTTCCCGCCCATGCCGTCCGAAGTGATTTTGCCGCTGGCCGGCTACCAGGCCTGGCGGGGCGCCCTAAGCCTACCCGGCGTGGTCGCCGTCGCGACCACGGGATCGATGATCGGCAACTACCTCTGGTACCAGATCGCCCGCTCGATCGGCGAGGTGCGACTGCACCGCTTTATCGACCGGCACGGCCGCTGGCTGACGCTGGACTGGGAGGAGGTCGAGCGCGTGCAGCGGCTGTTCGACCGTCATGGCTCGGGCATCGTCTTCGTCGCCCGCGTCCTGCCCGCGGTGCGCACCTTCATCTCCATCCCCGCCGGCATCGCGCGGATGAACGTCGCCAAATACCTGCTCTGGTCGAGCGTCGGCACGGCCTTGTGGAGCTGGGCGCTGGCGGCGATCGGCTTCGGGCTCGGGCGGCGCTTCGGCCTCACCGCCGAGTTGATCGGCCCGGTGACCGCGGCGACGATCGCCTTGCTCGCCCTGTGGTACGTCTGGCGGCAGTTCACCTGGGACAAGCGGGCGCTCAGGCGCGCGGCAGGCCTTCGGGAAAGCGGTCGCGCACCAGATTGAGCGCGATTTCATGCTCGAGCCAGGCCTTGGCCCCCGCCAGCACGAAGGCGAAGCCCTCGGTCGCATCGAGCGCGGTCTTCATCTTCTCTTCGTCGCTGCCGGAAAAGCCGCTGTTGGTGACGCTGACGAACGTCGTGCCGTCGGCGAGCGGCGTGAAGCGCCATTCGATCGTGGTCGGCGCGCCGTAGGCCGACCAGCTCAATTCGATCCGCTCCGGCGAGGCATGGTGAACCTCCACCTCGGCCGAGAAGCCGTACATTTCCCAATCCCAGGTGACACGCGCGCCGGGCTCGAGCCGGCCGCTGCCATGGGTGAACCAGAAGTGCGCGGTGACCGCGGGATCGGCGAAGGCCTCGAACACATCGGCGGGAGGGCGCCGGATCAGCATTTCGGCCTTGGCGACGGGTTCCATCCTATCGCTCCTTTTTCAGAGTTCGAGCGTGAGCGAAGCGTTCAGCGGCACGGCCGCCCACCTCGCCGTCAGATCGTCGAGGCGCGCCCGGATATTCTCCACGTCCGCAACCGAGACCGGCGCGGCAGGGTGGCCGCGGGCGCCGCAGGCGTGCTCGTAGCTCCCGATCAGCTCCGCCGCGGCAACGCGTCCACCCCACATCTCCGCCTGGAAGTTCTCGACCAGCCGCTCGACCGCTTCCTCGGCCTCGCCGCCGGCCGTGGTGAAGCCCGCCGACTGCCCCTGGGCGACGAGCGACAGGAAGCCGCTGTGCGCGAGCATGCTCTCCACGGCGTAATGAACCATGTCGTGGGGAATGATGCCCTGCTTGGGGCAGCTGATCTTCTCCGGATCCTGGCCCTCGCGTTCGATGACGAGGTCGTCATACTTGCCGCCGCGCTTGGTAAATATCAGTCTCATCTTTTCCCCGTCCGCCCATGGCCGAGGCGCTTATCTTACGCCCGTGGATGGGCGTTGCGATAGACGTCCATGAGGTGCGCCGCGTCGACCGCGGTATAGATTTGTGTCGAGCTGAGGCTGGCGTGGCCGAGCAACTCCTGCAGCGAACGCAAATCCGCGCCCCGGCCCAGCAAATGGGTGGCGAAGCTGTGGCGCAGCGCATGGGGCGTGGTCCTCTCGGACAGGCCGAGCGCGCGCCGTGCCCGGACCACCGCGCGCCGCACGATCTCGCCGCGCAGGGGCCCGCCGCGCGCGCCGCGGAACAGAGGCTGGTCCTTGGCCAGCGACCAAGGGCACAAAGCGAGGTAGCGCTCGATCTCCTCCTTGACCGGCACGAGCAGCGGCACGACGCGGGTCTTTCCCCTCTTGCCGGTTACCACCAGCGCCTCGCCGAGCGGCAAAGCGGCGCCGGTCAGGCCGAGCGCTTCGGCGACTCGCAGGCCCGAGCCGTAGAGCAGCATCAGCACCGCCTGGTCGCGCGCCGCGATCCACGGCTCTTTCGCGTCGTCGGCCACGGTCTCGGCGAGCGACACCGCCTCGTCGGGCGAGATCGGGCGCGGCACGCTCCGCGCTTTCTTGGGGCCTTTGAGCCGCGGCACCGAGGCCTCCTGCCCCGCTTCAGACGCGGCGAAGGCGAGGAAACCGCGCACGGCGGAAAGCTCGCGCGCGGCCGAGGCGTTGCCGAGCCCCGCGGCTCGGCGCACGGTCAAGAAGGCGCGCAGGTCCGCCGGCTTGAGCCCCGCGAGCGCCTCGGCGCCGACCGGGCCGCCGAGATGTCCAGCGAGGAATCCGATCAGCCGATGGGCGGTCGCGACATAGGCGCGCACCGTATGCTCGGAACGGCGGCGCTCGCGTGTCAGATGATCGTGCCAGCGCGCGGCGACGGCCACGGCCGGATTGTCGGTCAGGGGATCAGCCACCGGCCCATGCAGCGGGTCAGCACCCGGCCGAGGAAGATGAGCAGCTCGGAGCCGTGGCGCGTGTCGAAGCTCTGCGGATTGCGCTGGCCGAGCGCGAGCAGCCCGCTCGGCAGCGGCGGCTCGCTGGTGAGGCGGATCAGGGCCTCGGCGCGGATCAGCTCGCAGGCTGGCCCGAACAAGGGATGACCGCGCTCGACGCCGCGCAGCAGCACCCCCTCGAAATCGCCGATCGAGCGCTCGATCAGCCGCGGATCGACGAACTGGACGCCCGACGCATCGGCGCGCACGCCCATCTCGCCGGCGAACAGGGCGACCGCGACCGCGTCGAGCCCGAGCATCTGCGGCCATTCCTGGGCGACGACATGGAGCAGATGGTCGAGCCCTTCCGCCTCGATCGCGGCGAGCACGGCGGTGTGGATCGAGGCGACCGCGCCCGAATGACCGCGCGCGAAGGCGATGAGATCCTGATTGGCCTCCTCCGCTGCCGCGACGCGCGCGCGCAGGCTGGCGACTGCCCGCTCCTCGAAGTTGATCACCTGTGCCATCGCACCCAGCCTAACCCGAATATGGTTAAGATGCGATGGTCATGCGGCGACCGGAAAACCGCAGGAGCGGCCTCGAACCCTACCCCTTTGTTATTCCTTCGATCCGCGCGATAAGCAGGGGCGCATGGACGAGCACCGCCTCAGCCGACTGACCGAGAAGCAGCGCGAATGCCTTCGGCTCGTCTACGCGCACCATTCCTCAAAGGAGATCGCGCCGCGGCTCGGCGTCGAGCCGGGCACGGTGGACCAATATGTGAAGGCGGCGATGCGGACGCTGGGGGTGAGCGACCGCCGCCACGCGGCGGTGATGCTGGCCGAGCATGAGGCCAAGGCCGGCCAGCCATTGGTATACCAGCCGCTGGACATTGCGCCGGCGGCCGATCTGGCGACATTCGGCGCATCGACTGAGGAGCTGCGGAAGGCGCCCGATCAGCCGGTGCGGGAACCTGGTGCCGTCGTCACGGCGTTTCCTCCACCGCAAGCGGATATGCCCAAGCTGCCCCTCTCGATCAGGGGAGGAGTACCGGGCGACCTGAGCGCCGCGAAGCGGCTCGGATGGATTTTCGCTCTCATCCTGCTGATCGTCCTCGGCTTCGGTCTTTTCGTGACCGGGTTGGAGGCGCTCTCCCGGCTCGGTCGAGCGCTGGGCTAGCGAACGAGACCAAGGCTGAACCATCAACAATCCGCGCCGCCCTGGCGGTCGCGGAGGGGGGAAAACTCATGCCCAGAACACGCCAAGCCGTCGCCCAGCGCGTCGCCGACCATCTCTTTGCCCTGGAGGACGCGATCGACGTCGCGCTCACCCGCTCCGCCGAGCTCAATGCCTCGATGCCCTCCGCCCGCGGCGAGGCGCGCCTCCCGGCGATGATCGGGCAGACCGCGCTCGATCACGCCGCGGACACCTTTACATCACTCGTCCAGGCGCGCCGCAACGTCGTCGAGACCCACCGCTCGCTCGACGAAGCCCGCGCGGAGATCGGCCTGCAGGAAGTGAATATCGGCGACATGGCGCCCAAGCCGCCGCCCGCCGACATTCCCTATGGCCACGCCCGGCCCGCCCCGCTCCGCGCCGTCGGCTGACCAAGGGAGGCCGACTTGACCGGACGCTGCTCTCGTGGTCGGTTCAAGGCCGGTCATGAACGTGTACTTCGTCGCCTTGATGCTCGCCTGCTGCGGCTACGCCTTCGCCGCGGGCGGCGCACCGGAACGGATCGGGGCGGCGATCTTCCTGACTGGCTCGCTGCTGACCTATGCGGCGGTGATGACCTCGCCGATCCA
>DASQJU010000196.1:0-3533 GCA_035630915.1 Allosphingosinicella sp. | reverse complement strand
GGCTCTTGAGCTCGGCATTTTGCGAGCCGGCCCGGAAATAGGCCGAGATGCCGTCGCCGATACCGCTGAAAAAGCTGACTGCCGAGCGGCCGGCGCCGGCGACCGGCGCGGTCGCGTCCGCGGACGCGCCGCGCAAGGCGGCGAATCCGCGCGGGTCGACGATCGAGACCGCGAGCAGAAGGACGGCGCCCAGCACGCCGCCAACGGCGATCACATAGCCGATGAACAGACCGAATTGCGCCCGCCTCGAGAAACCGGTGCGCCGATTCTTTGGCGGCGCCATCGACCCGCCTCCCTCAGGGCCCCCTAGGCCGTCTGCAGAACGCCGCGGAAGATCTCTTCCTCCATCGCGCGGCCGGTGCCGATCGCGACGCAGGTCAAGGGATCGTCGGCGACGGTGACGGGCAGGCCGGTCTCGTCGCGCAGCACTTCGTCGAGCCCCTTCAGCAGCGCGCCGCCGCCGGTGAGGACGATGCCCTGGTCGACGATGTCGGCCGCAAGCTCCGGCGCCGTGTTCTCGAGCGCGATGCGCACGCCTTCGACGATCGTTCCGACGGGCTCGGAGAGCGCTTCGGCGATCTGCCGCTGGTTGATCGTGATCTCCTTGGGCACGCCGTTGACGAGGTCGCGGCCCTTGATGTGCACGGTCTCGCCATCGGTGCCGTTGGGCGGGGCCTTGGCGACTCCGACCTGCTTCTTGATCCGCTCGGCCGTGGCCTCGCCGATCAGCAAATTGTGGTTGCGGCGGACGTAGGATGAGATCGCCTCGTCCATCTTGTCGCCGCCGACGCGGACCGACGTGGTGTAAGCGAGGCCGCGAAGCGAGAGCACGGCGACCTCGGTGGTGCCGCCGCCGATGTCGACGACCATCGATCCGATCGGCTCGGTCACCGGCATGTCGGCGCCGATCGCGGCGGCCATCGGCTCCTCGATCAGCCACACCTGGCGGGCGCCGGCGTTGGACGCGGCGTCGCGGATCGCGCGGCGCTCGACGCTGGTCGAGCCCGACGGCACGCAGATCACGATCTCCGGCCAGCGCGGAAAGCGGCGCTTGCCATGGACCTTGTGGATGAAGTGCTTGATCATCTGCTCGGCGACATCGATGTCTGCAATGACGCCGTCCCGGAGAGGCCGGATCGCCTCGATCTGGTCGGGCGTCTTGCCCATCATCAATTTGGCGTCGTCGCCGACGGCCTTGACACGCTTGACGCCGTTGATCGTCTCGATCGCGACCACCGAAGGCTCGTTGAGGACCACACCGCGGCCGCGCACGTAGACGACCGTGTTGGCGGTGCCGAGGTCGATGGCCATGTCGTGGGAGGGAAATCTGAGGAAGTTGAATAGGGACATTGCTGGTTGGGCTCTCGCTGGGCTGAGCGGGCGACCGGATGGGCGTCCGGCCTTACCCCGATGCTTTTCCTATAGGGTGTGCCCGCGCCCCCGGTCCACCAAAGAGTGAGACTAATCTCGCGGGTGCGCTCGGCATCGGCTAGAGACAGAATCATGTCAATACGCCGCCTGCCCGAGCACCTCGTCAACCGCATCGCAGCCGGTGAAGTGGTGGAAAGACCAGCCAATGCGTTGAAAGAGCTGGTCGAAAACGCAATCGACGCCGGCGCGACGCGAATCTCCATCGTTTTGTCGCAGGGGGGAATCGGGCGGATCGAGGTCGCCGACGACGGCAGCGGGATGGCGCCGGACGAGATTGCGCTCGCGCTCGAGCGCCACGCCACCTCCAAGCTTCCCGGCGACGAGATCGGCGAGGTCAGCACCCTGGGCTTCCGCGGCGAGGCGTTGCCGTCGATCGCCAGCGTCGCCCGGCTGACCATCGAAAGCCGGGTGCGCGGCGCCGACGGCTGGTCGCGAACGCTCGACAATGGCCGGCTGGACGGCGAGGGGCCGGCGGCGCTGCCGCCCGGCACGCGAGTCACCGTCGAGGATCTGTTCGGCAGGGTGCCGGCGCGGCGCAAGTTCCTGCGCTCCGAGCGCAGCGAATATGCCGCCTGCCTCGACGTGGTGAAGCGCCTCGCCATGGCCCGGCCGGACATCGGCTTCACGCTCGAGCATGACGGCCGGCGCGGCCTTTCGGTCCAGCCGGGCGACAGCCGGCCCGCGCGGGTCGCGGCGCTGACCGACCGCGAGCTGGCCGAGAACAGTCTCGGCATCGATTATGTCCGGGGTCCGGCGCATCTCGGCGGGGTCGCGGGCCTGCCGACCTTCAACCGCGGCGTCGCCGATCACCAATATCTATTCGTCAACGGGCGCCCGGTCCGCGACCGCCTGCTGATCGGCGCGGTGCGCGCCGCCTATCAGGACCTGCTGGCGCGCGACCGTCATCCCGTGCTCGCCCTGTTCATTGAGGTCCCGCCGGACGAGGTCGACGTCAACGTCCACCCGGCCAAGACCGAGGTCCGCTTCCGCGATCCCGGCGGCATCCGCGGGCTGATCGTCGGCGGCCTGCGCCACGCGCTCGACGAGGCCGGCCATCGCAGCGCCCAGCGGCCGAGCGCGTCGGCGTTGGGCAACTGGCAGAGCCAGCCCGTGCGCTCACCGAGCTTTCCATTGCCCACGCCCGGCCAGTCGGCGGTCTGGGACCGGCACGAACCCTATGCGCCGCAAGCGCGCGCTGAAGCCGCCGTCGCCGAGGTGCCGCAGGCCCAGTCCTTCCCGCTCGGCGTCGCCCGCGGCCAGGTGGCGGCGACCTATATCGTCGCCGAGGCCGAGGACGGGCTGGTCCTGGTCGACCAGCACGCCGCGCACGAGCGCCTCGTGCTCGAGCGGATGCGCCGCGCGATGGCCAATGGCGGGGTCGCCACTCAGGCGCTGCTGCTGCCCGAGGTGGTCGAGCTCGACGAGCCCGCCTGCGACCGGATCGAGGCGCGGATCGGCGAGCTCGCCGAAATGGGCCTCGAACTCGAACGGTTCGGCCCGCGCGCGATCCTGGTGCGCGCCACCCCGGCAATGCTCGGCGCGGGCGACGTCAAAGGGCTGGTCACCGACCTCGCCGACGAGCTGGCCGCCTTCGACGGCGCGCTCAGCCTCAAGGAAAAGCTCGATCTCGTCGCCGCGACCATGGCCTGCCACGGCAGCGTCCGCGCCGGTCGTATCCTCTCGGTCGCCGAGATGAACGCCTTGCTGCGCGAGATGGAGGTCACGCCCCATAGCGGCCAGTGCAATCACGGCCGCCCGACCTGGGTGAAGCTCGCCCATGGCGACATCGAGAAACTGTTCGGGCGCAAGTGAAGGCTCTGCTCCTCCTGTTCCTCGGGGTCGCGGCGTCGGGTTGCGAACGCGATCCCATGGCGCGCACCGACGATTTGTGGCCGCGCTTCCATCGCGCCGCCGCAACCGCTTTCCCCGCGGCGGAGCAGATAGAGCTTAGCTGCGCCGAGGCGTCCGCTCATTTCAGGACGGAGGCCGAGAAGACGCCGGGCACTTATGTCGATCCCGAATATGCCGACTATCCGGTGCGCAAGCCTCGATGCCGCTGGGAGGAGGGGTCCGCTTCGACGGCGATCTGCCGATTCGAACAG
>DASQJU010000195.1:0-3689 GCA_035630915.1 Allosphingosinicella sp. | reverse complement strand
GTCTACGTCTCCGAAACCGGCCCGGCGCGGCGGCGGATCAAGCGGCTCGCGATCATGGACTATGACGGCGCCAACCACCGCTTCCTGACCAACGGCCAGTGGACCGTCCTGACCCCGCGCTTGGCGCCGAACCAGCAGACGATCACCTTCATGACCTCTCAGGACGATCGGCCGCGGGTGATGGTCTACGAGCTCGATTCCGGCCAGACCCGCCCGCTCGTCAGCCAGCCCTATATGACCTTCGCGCCGCGCTATTCGCCCGACAGCCGCTACGTCATCTTTTCGATGGCGGTGAACGGCAACACCGACATCTACCGCATACCCGTCTCCGGCGGGACGCCGCAGCGGCTGACCAACGGGCCCGGTATCGACACCGGCGGCTCCTACTCGCCCGACGGCGGCCGGATCGTCTTCGAGAGCGACCGCGGCGGCTCGCAGCAGCTCTACGTGATGAACGCCGACGGATCGAACCAGCGCCGGATCAGCTTCGGCGGCGGCGGCTACGCCACCCCGGTGTGGAGCCCGCGCGGCGACCTGATCGCTTTCACCAAGACAGGCGGCTTCCGCATCGGGGTGATGAACACCGACGGCGGCGCTGAGCGGATCCTGACCAGCGGCGGCGGCGAAGGCCCGACCTGGGCGCCCAACGGCCGCGCGGTGATGTTCACCCGCGGGCTCAGCAGCGGCGAGCTTTGGTACGTCGACGTCGCCAGCGGCGCGACGCGGCGCGTGCCGACCCCGCTCGGCGGATCCGATCCCGCCTGGTCGCCGCTGAGGCCATAGGCAATAGTTTGAAGAAGCGAATTCTTAGAGGAGCGAAGAATGAAGAGAACAACCAGCCTGTTGGCGATCGCCGCGGCCCTTGCGCTGACGGCGGGCTGCGCGCACCGGCGCACCGCGGACCAGCTTCCGCCCGAGCCGCCGAGCTCGACGGAATCGCTCGAAGGGCAGGGCGATCAGAGCGGCAATGTCAGCGGCGTCGCGCTGCCCGGCTCGCGGGCCGACTTCCTGCAAAGCGTGCCCGCCGACCGCGTGTTCTTCGAGCTCGATTCCTATTCGCTCGACGGCGAAGACCGCGCGACGCTCGACGCGCAAGCGGCCTGGCTTCAGCGCAACGCGGCCGTCCATGTGACGATCGAGGGCCATGCCGACGAACGCGGCACCCGAGAATATAATCTCGCGCTCGGCGACCGGCGCGCCAATGCCGCGCGCGACTATCTCCAGTCGCGCGGCATCGCGGCGACGCGGATGCAGGTGATCAGCTGGGGCAAGGAGCGTCCGGCCAACCCCGCCTCGAACGAGCAGGCCTGGGCCGAGAACCGGCGCGCCGTGACGGTGGTGCCGGAATAGAGGCGCCTAGGTGCGCGGCCGCTCCGGCGGCCTGAGCCAAGGGGAATCGGGCTGGAAGGCCTCGTCGAGCAATCGGGCGAGACGCAGGCCGCCGCGGGCGACCTGCTGGCGGACGACCGGCACGAGGCGGCGCGTGGTCTCCTCGCTGACCACCGGCCGCTCCGTCGTCGGGACCGGGCCGCAAGGGTCGGGCAGGACGGTGGCGTAGGCGAAATCGTGGCTGACCTGCCAGCTTTCGCGGGCCCAGTCGGTCACCGTGCCGACGCGCATCGCCGCCATGTCGGGTTCGCTGAGGGCGGAGAGGATGCCGCGCGGGCCGCCCGGCGGCTCGGAAATGCCGCGGTCGGCGAGATAGCCGTCCCAGATCGTGTGGAGGTTGGTGCGCCCTGCGATCAGGCCGTAATTCGCGCCGAGCCGGTTGCCGCCGAGATCGCCGCGGTCGCCGGTGTGCATCGGCTGGTGCAGATCGCCCAGCAGGTGGACGACGAAGGCGAGCGCGAAGATCCGCTCGCGCACCGGAAGCTGACGGTTGGCGAGCAGGCGCATGTTCCGCTCGATCTGGGCGGAAATGCAATTGCCGTCGCGGCAGGCCGAAGCCTGGTCGAACGGGCGGCAGACGTCGACATTCTGGTAGTGCCAGGTCGAGGCGTAGCTGAAGCGCTCGCCGAGCGTCTTGATGCAATCGGGCCAGACGCTGGCCTGCTCGATCGTGCGCGCCGGGCAGGTCGGCGTGTCGAGCAGCCTTGCCTGGCGCAGCAGGCGGTCGATCTCGGCGCGCGTGCGCGGGCTGGCCTTCAGCCAGGCGATCGTCGCCACCGTTTCGTGGCCATATTCCCACCAGGCGAGCGCGGGCGCGGACGCGAGGACGAGCGCGAGGGCGAGCAAAAGGCGGCGGATCATGGTGCGGGTTCGTCTCCGTATAGGGCGACCGAGCGGCCGGCCGGTGAAGCCTCGCCACGATACATTCCAGGGGTGTTGAAACAGGCGGCGCCCTCGCCCGAGGGCGTGACGACGATGACCCCGCCGGTGCCGCCCAAGGAAGCGACCTCGGCCATCACCGCATTGGCCGCCTGTTCGGCAGTCTCTCCGGCCAGGCGGATGCGGGCGCAAATCTCATGGGCGACGCCGACCCGGATGAAATACTCGCCGGCGCCGGTCGAGGAGACGGCGCAGCCGCGGTCGTCGGCGAAGCAGCCGGCGCCGATGATCGGGGAATCGCCGATGCGACCCCAGCGCTTGCCGGTGAGGCCTCCGGTCGAGGTCGCGGCGGCGACGTGGCCGTCTTGGTCGCGCGCCACCGCGCCGACCGTGCCGTATTTGAGATGCACGTCGAAATGCTCGGAGTCCGGACGGGCACGCAGTTCGTCGAGCTGGCGGCGCCGCTCCGCCGTTTCGAAATAGGCGCTCGGCGCCTGCTCCAGCCCATGGTCGAGCGAGAAGCGGTCGGCGCCCTCGCGCCCGAGGAAGACGTGCGGGCTTTCTTCCATCACCGCGCGGGCGAGGCCGATCGGGTTCCTGGTCAGACTGACTCCCGAGACCGCGCCGGCGCTGCGATCCCGGCCGTCCATGATCGCCGCGTCCATCTCGATCCGGCCCTCATAGGTGAAGACCGAGCCGCGGCCCGCGTTGAAATGGGGATCGTCCTCGAGCATGCGCACCGCCGCCTCGACCGCGTCGAGCGCGCTGCCGCCGCCCTCGAGGATCGTCGCTCCGGCCTCGAGCGCCCGGCCCAGCGCGGCGCGGATCGCCGCTTCCTCCTCGGCCGAGAGGCGGCCGCGCTCGATCACCCCCGCGCCGCCGTGGATAACGAGGCGCCAGTTCGTCTGATCCTGAGCGGGGTCCGGCATGGCTCAGCCCATAGCAGATCGAAGGGGTCCCGCCAGTCCCGGGCCCTGCTTTGCCGGCTCCGAAACGATTTCGCTTGCGTCTCGCGAATCATATAAATATGATATCATCATTCTTGGGAGGAGATTGATATGTCCACCAATGCTGATTCGGCCGTTTCGGCGCTCAGCCACACGCGCGAGCGGCGGGCTTCCACGCAGAGCGGCTATGCGATGCTGCTGCTTCTGCTCCTTCTGCTTGTCGCCGGCTTCTTCGATCTTGGCTGGCTGGTGAACGCGGCCGATCCGGGGCTGCCCATCCTGATGCTCGTGGTGCTCGTGGTCGGCTTCGTTTTCACGCTGTGCGGCTTCTACCTGCTCCAGCCGAACCAGGCGGCGGCGATCCTGCTGTTCGGCGACTATCGCGGAACGGATCGCAGGAACGGCCTGCGCTGGCGCCTGCCCTGGCTGACTCGGAGCAAGATCTCGACCCGCATCCACAACATCACCTCGGAG
>DASQJU010000194.1:0-2468 GCA_035630915.1 Allosphingosinicella sp. | reverse complement strand
CAAGGTCGGCGATTTCTACGCGGCGTGGATGGACGAGGCCCGGGTCGAATCGCTCGGCACCGCCCCCTTGCGTCCCTACCTCAAGCGCATCGACGCCATACGCAGCCGCGACGATCTGATCGGCGTGTTCGCCACCCCCGGCTACGCCGCGCCGGTGGGGATCAGCATCATCCCCGATCTCGCCGATCCGACCCACTACACCGCCATCGCAGGCCAGGGCGGCCTCGGCATGCCCAACCGCGACTATTATCTCCGCGAGGGCGCGCAATATGACGCCTACCGCACCGCCTATCGCGCCTATGTGATACAGCTCCAGCGCCTCGCCGGGATCGCCGATCCGGAAGCGCGGGCCGACCGCATCATCGCGCTCGAGCGCCAGATCGCCGAGGCCCACTGGACCCCGGAGCGCAGCCGCGACATCCAGGCGATCAACAACCCGATGAACCGCGCCCAGCTCGCCGAGCTGGCGCCGCAGTTCAACTGGGACTTCTATCTGCAGCGCCGCGGCCTCGCCTCGGTCGACAAGGTCATCGCCACGCAGACCACGGCGATCACGGGCATCGGCCGGTTGCTCGACAGCGTCCCGCTCGACACCTGGAAGGAATATCTGACCTACCACTTCATCAACAGCTACGCGCAATATCTGCCGCGCGCCTTCGACGAGGCGAAGTTCGACTTCTTCAGCCGGACGATCGGCGGCCAGCAGCAGCAGCGCGACCGCTGGAAGCGCGGCATCGGCTACATCAACGGCACGATGGGCGAGGCGGTCGGCAAGATCTATATCGAGCGCCACTTCCCGGCCGAGAGCCGCCGCCAGATGACCGAGCTGATCGGCAACCTTCGCGGCGCCCTCACCGAGCGGCTGCGCGCCAACCAGTGGATGGACGAGCCGACCCGCGCCGCGGCGCTGGCCAAGCTCGACGCCTTCGAGCCGCGCATCGGCGGCCCCGAGGTGTGGATCGACTACTCGAACTACCGGGTCGATCCGGGCGACCTGCTCGGCAACATGGTCCGCGCCGCGGAGTTCAACTGGAACCTGCAGCTTTCGCGCCTGCCCAACCCGGTCGACCGGCGCTTGTGGGGGATGAACGCGCAGATCATCAACGCGTCCTACAACCCGCTGCAGAACCAGCTCACCTTCCCGGCCGGAATCCTTCAGCCGCCCTTCTTCGATCCCAACGCCGATCCGGCGGTCAATTACGGCGCGATCGGCGCGGTGATCGGCCACGAAATGGGTCACGGCTTCGACGATCAGGGCCGCCGCTTCGATCCGCAGGGGCGGGTGCGCGACTGGTGGAGCCCGGCCGCGGCCGAGCGCTTCACCGAGCGGACCACCCGGCTCGGCGGGCAATATAACGGCTACCGTCCGCTGCCCGACCTGACGGTCAACGGCGCTCTCACGATGGGCGAGAATATCGGCGATCTCGGCGGGCTCGAAATGGCCTATGCCGCATATCGCCGCCACGTCGCCCAGCATGGCGAGCCGCCGCTGTTGGGCGGCCTAACCGGCGATCAGCGCTTCTTCCTGTCCTGGGCGCAGGTCTGGCGCAACAAGGACCGCGACGGCACCCTGCGCCAGCGCGTGCTGACCGATCCGCACAGCCCGGCCGAGTTCCGCATCAACGGCGCGGTGCGCAACATCGACGCCTGGTACCGGGCGTTCAACGTCCAGCCCGGCGACCGCATGTACCTGCCGCCCGAGCAGCGCGTCCACATCTGGTAAGCGCCACGAATCGCGATGTTCCGAGAGGGGCCGGGAAACCGGCCCCTTTCTTTTTGCCCCGTCGCCGGCCGTTCCGTCGATGCCCGGCGGCGTTTGATCGAAGCCTGTGGCGCTTCGCCTAAATGCGCCGCGCCTCCGCCGAAATGAAAATGCACGCGCCGGACCGCTGCGCGAAGAAGGGCTCATCGTTGAACCCCCGGCAAAAGGAACCCGCCATGATCACCAAGACCATCCGCACCGCCCTTGCCATCGCCGTGGCCGCCGCCGCAGCGACCGGCGCCGCCGCCCAGTCGCGCGACGTAACCATCCTCGCTCGGACGGCTCCCGCCGACGTGCTCGTCGAATATGTCCGCTATGGCGATCTCAACCTGGCGAGCGCCTCCGGCCAGGCCCGGCTCGAGGACCGCGTGCGCAACGCCGTCGACGCTGTCTGCCCCGCGGGCTTCGCGATCGACCTCAACGCGGCGGCTCAGTCCAACAGTTGCAAGGTCGCTGCGTTCACCGACGCCCGCAGCCAGATGGACGCGGTGATCGCCCAGGCGCGCTCGGGCCAGCTCGCCCTCGCCGGCGGCGGCATCCGGGTCGCCGCGCTCCGCTGACCTTTCTCCCCTTGTCCCCCGCGGGCGGGCGATTCCTTCGGGGATCGCCCGCTTTTTTTCATTCGCGCTGGCGGAGCAGCTCCGAAAGCGTCCAGCCGTCGCCGCCGCGGCCCCGGCCGTTGATCGCATCGTCGAGATACCAGCGT
>DASQJU010000193.1:0-2626 GCA_035630915.1 Allosphingosinicella sp. | reverse complement strand
AAGATTACGGCCTCTGGCTTCGGGGTTCGTTGGAGGACGTCATGTCCTTCCAGGGCCGATGCTTCCCGGACGAGCTGACCCGGATGGAGCGGACCGGCGATCCCTGGTTCCGCCGCCGCGAGGCTGTCGCATGAAGCGCTGCCCGCGATGACCGTCCTCGACGATGTGCGGGCGCTCGTTCTGCGGCTCTCGCCGCAGGCGATCTGCGACGATTGCATCGCCGAGAGGCTTAGTCTCTCGGTGCGGCAGCACGCCAATCACAAGACCCGCGAGCTTGCCGGAACCCAAGGCTTCGAGCGCCGCATGGACCGCTGCAGCCTTTGCTCCTCCGACAAGCTCGTCATCCGTAAGGCTTGAGCGAACCGGCCCGCGAAAATGTCCGGCCGGCGTGTCAGCCGGCCTTCGCCCTTCCCCCGCGCTTCATTCCGGGCTTGCGGCCGAGGCCGAGCCGCTTCGCAACCTCGCGCCGCGCTTCCGAATAAGCGGGCGCGACCATCGGATAGTCGGCGGGCAGCTTGTAGCGCTCCCGATATTGGGCGGGGGTGAGGCCGTGGCGCGACAGATGGCGCTTCAACGTCTTGTAGGGCTTACCGTCGATCATCGAGAGGATGTGCTCACGCTTGCCGAGCGACTTGCGGACCGACACGGCCGGCGGATATTCGGGCTCGGCGGCCGTGGGCGGCTCGCCCGGCCCGGCCTCGCCGCCCGTTTCGAGTGCGGCAAGCGCCGCGTGGGTGGAGGCGATCAGCTCAGGCAGATCCTTCGCGCCGACACTATTGTTCGAGACGAAGGCCGCCAGGAGATCGACCGTAAGTTCGGTCAGGCTCGGCTGCTCTTGATCCGTCATGATGTTCCTCCTGCGAAGCAAATGTTCGATCTCGAGGGATAAGAGAATTGCGGCCGGGGGCAAGTGTAGACGCGTCCTTGCGCGCGATGACGCCCGTCAAACTCAGCGCAGGAAGGCGCGATAGCCGCCGTCGGCAAAGCCGCGCGCCGCCCGGACGAGGCGCTGGACCTGCGAGCGCAGGCTCGCGGCATGAACCCGCCACCGCGCCTCTTCGGCCGCATCGCCCAGCAACCCTGCGGCGATCTCGCGCTGGCTCGCGCCCGCAGCCAGCGCGTCATGGGCCCGTAGCGCCAGGATCCAGCGCCGCGCCTTGGGCTCACGCGGATGCAGTATCCTGCTGAACCGGCCGGTCTCCGCGAGCGCGAGCAGGCGCCGGAGCGCCAGCAGAGGGCCGTGCGCCGAGACCCGGCCGGCGAGCAGATAATGAAGCTCGACCGGGCCCCGGGTCGCGGTTCCGTCGATAAGGTCGAAGCGGACCGTGCACAGGCCGTCGCTGAGAAGCCAATGCTCCCCTTCCCCTGCGTCCAGCGTGGCGAGAGCGGCGAAGCGGCCGAGCTCGATCGCATCCGAAGGCGAAGCCGGCGGCGCGGCGCGAGCCTTCAGCACATAGGGATGATATGCAGCTCGCCATAGCGGGCGCGCCTCGGGTGCGGCCCTGTCCGGATCCTCGAAGCGATGGAGACCCCATCGTGCCGCATCCGTGCCACCTTCGCCATTCGGGGCTTGCCTCGCCGCCAAGCGATAGCCGGGATCGCGCCGCAGCCATTCCCAGGCGAAGATCGAGCGGTCGGCGTCGAGGAGCGGCGCATAAAAGCCCGCGTCTCTCCAGTCCGCACAAGGCTCGACCAGGTCCATCGGTCCGGCCAAGCGCAATCGGCGCCGCTAACCCATTCCCCCATTTGGGGGAATTGCAGCAACAAAGCCGACCCGAAGACCGGGCGAGAAGCCGCGTTGGCTGGTCCTTCATTGCGTCCGCGCGCGCTTCACATATCGACCGGCTGTTTCGAGGGCCTCTCGCATGCGTAGCGGGGTTCGATCCTGGAGTGCCCTTCGAATTAAGGGCCGCATGGAGGATATGCGTAACCTCAAGGGGGCCAACAGGAGGAAGCCGCGATGGAATCCCATCAGTCTCACGGGTCGCACTATAGGATGCTGGCCCTCAATCTCGCGGTCAGCGCCGTGATCATGTATCTGGTGATGTTCGCCATGATCGACACGCTCGGCGAATTCTACAACAACCTCAACATGCTCTACATGACCATGATGATGCTCGCGCCGATGGGCGCGCTCATGCTGCTGATGATGGGTTCGATGTATGGGAACAGGAGGCTCAACCTCGTTCTGTACGCCGTCTTCGCCGCCCTGTTCGTGCTCGGGACGGTTGGAACGCGGGCGCAGGCGGGGATCGGCAATGTCCAGTTCCTGCGCTCGATGATCCCGCACCATAGCGGCGCGATCCTGATGTGCCGCGAGGCCTCGGTCAGCGATCCCGAGATCATCGCGCTCTGCGGCAATATCCAGCGCTCGCAGCGGGCCGAGATCGACCAGATGAAGCGCATCCTCGAGCGCTATTGAGCCGTCAAAGCGATCACGCAGAACGCTCCCTGAGTCGAGACCGCCACGCCCGTTTCACGCGGAGCCGGTTCTCCCGATCGCGCCGGCCTCGGAAAGGCGCCCGGCTCACGCCTCCTGTCGCGCCCGGCGCCTGCGCCGGCGCCAGGCATTGTAGCCGAGCCGGCTCGGAAACAGGATGAGGCCGGTCACGACCATGACCAGCGC
>DASQJU010000192.1:0-8461 GCA_035630915.1 Allosphingosinicella sp. | reverse complement strand
TAGATGGTCAGGGGTGATGTTGAGGACGACCGCGACGTCGCAGTCGAGGCTTTGCGTCAAATCGATCTGGTAGCTCGACAGCTCGAGCAGGTAGACGCCGCCTTCGGGCAGCGGGTCCTGGGCGAGGATCGGCAGGCCGATGTTGCCGCCCATCGTCGTGGGTACGCCGGCGGTTTTCAAAATGTGGTGGACGAGCGCCGTGGTGGTCGACTTGCCGTTGGTCCCGGTGATGCCGACCACTTTGTGCGGCGGCAGCGAGGACCGCGCCAAAGCGAACAATTCGATGTCGCCGATCACCGGCACGCCCGCCGCCTTCGCCTTGCCGGCGATCGGGTGGCGGTTGAGCGGCACACCGGGAGAGACGACCACGCCGTCATAGCCTGCAAGGTCGATTTCGAGCGGATCGGCGATCGTGGCCTTGTCCGCCACCGCCGACCGCGCCTCCTCGCGCGTGTCCCAAGCCGTCACCTCGGCCCCGCTCGCGACCAGCGCCTCGACGCTGGCGAGCCCGGACCGCGCCAGACCGAGGACCGCATAGCGTCTGCCGCGGAAGGCGGGGCTGGTGATCATCTGAGTTTCAGCGTCGCGAGGCCCGCCAGCGCCAGCACGAAGGCGATGATCCAGAACCGTATCACCACGGTCGGTTCCGACCAGCCGAGCTGCTCGAAATGGTGGTGGATCGGCGCCATCCGGAAGCCCCGCCGGCCGGTGCGCTTGTAGACTGCGACCTGGATGATCACGCTCAGCGCCTCGACCACGAACAGGCCGCCGACGATGCCGAGCACGATCTCGTGCTGCGTGGAGACCGCGATCGCGCCCAAGGCTCCACCGAGCGCCAGGCTGCCGGTGTCGCCCATGAAGACAGCGGCCGGCGGCGCGTTGAACCAGAGGAAGGCGAGCCCCGCGCCGACCATCGCCGAGCACAGGATGGTGAGGTCGCCCGCGCCCTTGACGTATGGGATGCCGAGATAGGGCGCGTAGAGGGCGTTGCCGACGAGATAAGCGATCAGGAGGAAGGCCATCGCCGCGATGATTACCGGCATGGTCGCGAGACCATCGAGTCCGTCGGTCAGGTTCACTGCATTGCCGAACGCAACCACCACGAACGCCGCGAACAGGATATAGAAGGGCCCGAGATCGACCACCGGCCCGTTGTAGAACGGGATGTAGAGCTCGCTCCCGGCGCCCTGCAGGATGAACGCGCAGCCGACTCCCGCGACGAGGAACTCGGCGAGCAGACGCACCTTGCCCGAGACGCCCTTGTGGTGCCGCTTCTTCACCTTGTCGTAATCGTCGAGGAACCCGATCAGGCCAAAGCCGACGGTGATGCCGAGGCAGGCCCACAGATAACGGTTCGAGAAATCCATCCACAGGATCATCGAGACCGTCAGCGAGGTGAGGATCATCAGCCCGCCCATGGTCGGCGTGCCGCGCTTGGCGAGGTGCGAAAGCGGACCGTCGTCGCGGATCGGCTGACCCTTGCCCTGCCGCACGCGCTGCCAGCCGATGAACTTCGGGCCGATCAGCAGGCCGAGGAACAGGGCGGTGGCCGTCGCCGCGCCGGCGCGGAAGCTTAGGTAGCGGAAGAGGTTGAACACCCCCGGATAGCCAAGCTGTTCTGCGATCCAGAGAAACATCAGTCCGTCCCACCCGCGAGCGCTTCGACGAGGGCGGCGAGCCCGATCGAGTTCGATCCCTTGATCAGCAATGCGTCGCCGGGGCCGATCGCCTGGCGGGCAAGCGGGAGCGCGGCCGCCGCGTCGGGCACATGCGCCATTTTCACCTGACCGCCAAGCGCTTTCGCCAGCGCTTCCATCTCCGCGCCGACCAGGATCGCATAATCGATATGCGCCTCTTCGAGCGGCCCGGCGAGCGCGGCGTGGAAGGCGCCGCTGTCGGCGCCGAGCTCGCGCATCGCGCCGAGCACGGCGACCCGGCGGCCCGCCACTTTCTCCTCGCCGAGCACCTTCAGCGTCGCGGCCATCGAGGCCGGGTTGGCGTTGTAGCTTTCGTCGATCAGCAGCGCCTCGCCGCCCTCGACCGCGATCCGGTGCCGCTCGCCCCGCCCCTTCAGACCGCCGAGCTCGGCCAGCGCAAGGCCGGCCAGGGCGAGGTCGCCGCCCACGGCCTGGACCGCGGCGAGGACGGCCAGCGCATTGGCCACCCAATGCTCGCCGGGCTGGGAAATGGTGAAGCTGAGCTGCGCGTCGGGGAGCGCGGCGGTGACCATCGATCCGCCGCGCGGACCCCGGATGACATAGGAGGCGCGCACGTCCGCGCCCTCGCCCAGGCCGAAGGTGACGATCCTTTCCGCATGCGGCGTCGCCGCTGCGATCAGGCTCTCCCGGTGCGGGCTGTCGAACGGAATGATCGCCGTGCCGCCCGGCTCCAGCCCCTGGAATATCTCGCCCTTGGCATCGGCGATCTCGGCGTCGCTGGCGAAGAATTCGCGGTGCGCGGGGGCGATGGTCGTGACTAAGGCGACGTGGGGGCGGACGAGGCGGGTCAAGGCGGCGAGCTCGCCTTTGTGGTTCATGCCCATCTCGAACACGCCGAAGCGCGTCTCCTGGGGCATTCGGGCGAGGCTAAGCGGCACGCCGGTATGGTTGTTGTAGCTCTTGACCGAGCGGTGGGCGCTGCCCGGCGTCGCCCGATCCAGCGCGGCGTAGAGCGCCTCTTTGGTGCCGGTCTTGCCGGCCGACCCGGTGACTCCGACGATCCGCGCCCCGCTGCGCGCCCGCGAGGCGCGACCGAGGTCGTTGAGCGCCTGGGTCGTGTCCGCGACGAGCACATGCGGCCGATCGATCACCTCGCTGACGATCGCTCCGGCGGCACCTGCGGCAAAAGCCTTGTCGACGAAAAGATGGCCGTCGGTCGCCTCGCCCTTCATCGCGATGAAGAGGTCTCCCTCGCCGATCTCGCGGGAGTCGAAAGCCACGCCGCCCGCTTCGAATTCGCCATTCACAATGCCGCCGGTGGCTTCGGCGATGTCGGCGGAGGTCCACAAGGTCATAGCCCCTCCCTTTCAAGGGAGGGGTTGGGGTGGGTGCGCCGCGATGCGGCGCGCGCGACGATGTCGCGCCCCCACCCCTTGATCCCCTCCCCTGAAGGGGAGGGGGGATGATAGCGAAGTGGGCTCATGCCGCCTCCTCCCGCGCCACGGTCACATCGTCGAAGGGGAGCACGCGGTCGCCGACGATCTGGCCCTGCTCGTGGCCCTTGCCGGCGAGGAGGACGATATCCCCCTCCACCGCTTCGGCGATCGCCGCGCGGATCGCCTCGCGGCGGCCTGCCACTTCGGTCGCGCCGGGCGCGCCGCCCATGATCGCCGAGCGGATCACGGCCGGATCCTCGCTGCGGGGATTGTCGTCGGTGACGATCACCTTGTCGGCCAGCCTCTCGGCCACCTTGCCCATTTCGGCGCGCTTGCCCACGTCGCGGTCGCCGCCGGCGCCGAAGACGATGATCAGCCGGTCCTTCGTATGCGGCCGCAGCGCCTCGATCGCGCTCTCGATCGCGTCGGGCGTGTGGGCGTAATCGACATAGACCGGCGTTCCCGCGCGGCTGATCACCGCCCGCTCGAGCCGTCCCCGGACCGGGTGGACCCGCGCCAGATTGGCGAGCGTCTGCGCGATGTCGCCGCCGGTGGCGATGGCGAGGCCCGCTGCGGTCAGCGCGTTGGACGCCTGATAGGCGCCGATCAGGGCGAGCGTGACGACATGGGTCTTGCCGGCCGCCTCGATCGTCAGCTTCTGGCCAAGCTGGGTCGTCTCGCGCTTGACGAGCTTCAGTGTTTCACCCTTGGCGCCGACGGTGAGGACTTCGAGCCCGCGCGCCTTGCACCGTGCGATCACCTCGTCCGACTTGGGATCGTCGGTCCAGATCACCACGCGCGCTCCGGGCTCCAGCACGTCCTCGAACAGCCGCATCTTGGCCTCGAAATACGCCTCCATGGTCTCGTGATAGTCGAGATGGTCGCGGCTGAAATTGGTGAAGGCGGCCGCCTGCACCGGCAGACCCTCGGTCCTGTATTGCGACAGGCCGTGGCTCGAGGCCTCGAACGCGGCATGGGTGATCCCCATCCGCTCGAGCCCGGCCATGTTGGACAGGAAGGTGACGATGTCGGGCGTGGTCAGCCCGGTGGTCACCTGCTCGTCCGAGGTGGTGACGCCGAGCGTTCCGATGCTCGCCGAAGGGTGGCCCGCCATTCGCCAAAGCTGGCGCACCAGCTCGACGTTGGAGGTCTTGCCGTTGGTCCCGGTCACCGCAACGACCATTTCCGGGAAGGGCCTGAAGAACTTCGCCGCGAGCCGCGCGAAATCGCGCCGCGGCTCCTCGGCGGCGATGTGGACCGCGCCCTCGACCTGCGCCTCGGGCCGCGACACGATGGCGATCGCGCCGTGCGAGACCGCCTCGGGAATAAAATCCTCGCCGTTGAACCGGGCCCCGCGGAACGCGCCGAATATGGTGCCCGGCGCCACCTTGCGGTGGTCGATGGCAAAGCCGGTGACGGCTTGGGTTTCTCCGCTGCCGGTCAGCGCCCCCAGGTTCATCAGTGCGCCGGCGTTTCGGCCGCGGGCAGCAGCCCCGCGGTGTCGATGTCGCGGCTGTCGCTGGGGATGACGCCGAGCAGCGGCCCGGTGCGGGAGACGACGCGCGCGACGATCGGCGCGGCGGCGAAAGCGGCGGTGGTGACGAAGCTGTTGGCTTCGGTCGGTCTTGGCGCGTCCATCATGACGACCACCACATAGCGCGGCGCGTCCATAGGGAAAGCCGCCGCGAAGGTCGAAACGTTGAGATTGCGACTATATCCGCCGGCCATCGCCTTTTCGCCGGTACCGGTCTTGCCGCCGACGCGGAAACCCGCGGCCTCGGCGCGCCGGCCGGTGCCGTGAAGGACGTTGAGTCGCAGCAGCTGGCGGATTTGGTAGCTGGTCTGCTCGGAATAGACCCGGCGGCCCGGCACCTCGCGCCCCGACTGGACGCGCATCAGGGTCGCCGGACGGAAGATTCCGCCATTGACCAGCGCCGCATAGGCGCTGGCGAGATGGAGCGGCGTGATCGCCAGGCTGTGTCCGAAGCCGGAGGTCATCACCGTCGAGAGGCCCCACTCCCTCGGCCAGAGCGGGCGGGTGCGCTCGCGCAGCTCGATCAGCGGCGGCTGGTCGAAGCCGAGCGTCCGGAATGCCGCCTGCATCCGCTCCGCGCCCATCGCCTGGGCGACGTGGGCGGTGCCGATGTTGGAGGAATGGACGATCAGCTCGGGAATGGTGATCATCCGCGACAGAGCATGGCCGGGATCGTCGCTGATCCGGAAGCGGCCGATCGGGATCGGTGCAGTCGCGTCCCAGCGCTGGTGGAGCGAGGTGACGACGCCGGCTTCCATCGCCGCCGCCACGGTGATCGGCTTGAAGGTCGAGCCCAGCTCATAGACCCCCATCGTCGCGCGGTTGTAGAGCGAGTTGGCGTCCGTGCGGCCGGTCGCATTGGGGTTGAAGGTCGGCGCCGAGGCCAAGGCGATGACCTCGCCGGTGGCCACGTCCAGCACGATGCCGGTCCCACCTTCGGCCTGCATCGAGGTCACCGCGGTCGCGAGCTCGCTCTCGAGCAGCGCCTGGACCCGGCTGTCGATCGAGAGCGCGACGGGCTCGCCGCGCAATGCGGGATCGCTGAGCCGCTGGTCGAGCACGCGCTCCATGCCGGTGACGCCATGGCCCTGGCTGTCGGTCCAGCCGAGCACGTGGCCGGCCATCATGGTCTGCGGATAGAGGCGCTGCGGCTCGCGGTCGAAGACGATCCCGGGCTCGCCGAGCGCGTTCACGGCCGCGACAAGCTCCGGCAGCGCCCGGCGCGAGAGATAGGTGAAGTTGGTCCGGCGGCTGAGCATCGCGCGATATTCGGCGACGCTGCGCTCGGGCATCAGCGCGTTGAGCCGCTGCGCCAGTTCGCGCCGGTCGCCGATGATCCGCTGCGGATGGACGCCGATCGACCAGGCGTCGATCGTCCGCGCGAGCGGAATGTTGTTGCGGTCGACGATGTCGCCGCGGGCGGGCAGCAGCGGATTGGCGAGCTGGGCGGCGCCAGAGCGGTCGGTGAAGATCTGCAGCATCGCAAGCCGCGCGACGATGACGAACGTCACGCCGACGAACAGCAGCATCACCAGCATCAGCCGGTGGTAGGTCAGCGCGAGCCCGTGCTCTTGCAGGACGGGCGGCGCCGGCCGCTCTATCCGGGCCGCGAGAGTCGCCATCAGTCGCGCGTTCCGCCGCGGCTTTCGGCACGGGCGGCGGTGCCGAGCTCGCGCACGGTGCGATCGTCGAGCAAAGATGTACCGCGTGTCCGGGGCGCTGCCGCGTGCGGCCGAGCGGGCGTTGCGGCGGGCGGACGCTGCGTCGCCGGGTGCGCGTCGGCACTGGCGACGCGCACCGGCGTCCTCTCGGGCGTGCGCGGCGCGATTTGTCGCGGCGACGTCTCGCGCGAGGCGGTGGCGGTGGCCGGGCGCCGCTCGGGCGTCGTCGGAGACGTGACGGACGCGGCGGGCCGGCGAGACGGCACGGTCGTGCGCTCGGTCACGGGCGCCGGCGGCGGGAGCGTCAGGCTGGCCCGTTGCACCATCGGCTGGGCGATCGCTGGCGGCGCGGCGACGGCCCTGCTGTCGGCCACGGCACGCTGGGGCGCCGGAGTCGCGGGCGCGGTGGGCACCGTCTCGGCCGACGCCATCCGCACTTCGGCCGCATTGTCGAGCGGCTGCGGCTGGGTCGTGCTGAACCGGGCGAGCTGGACGTTCGACTGGAGATATTGGCCGGAAACCGGCGCCGAGAGCGCGAGCACCTCTTCGTTCCACTGCTCGAGCTGCTGTAGGCGGCCGCGCGTGCCGAGCTCGGTCTGCAGCACGCGGATCTGCTGCTGGGTGGCGACGATCCGCCGCTCCAGGCTGGCGACATCGGCTCGCTCGGAAGCGACCCTCAGCGAAAGCATGTAGCAACCGAGCGCGGCGGCGCCGACGGCGGCGACCCACGCGACGGGCTTGAAGCCGTTGGCGATCATGGGCGTGCTCCTTCAATCTCGTTCCAGGCCGGCGCCGCGGTTCGCAGCGCCGCGCGAAGCGTCGCCGAGCGGGCCCGGGGATTTGCCTTCACTTCCGCCTCGCTGGCACGAACGGGCCGCGCGACCGCTTCGAAAGTCGGCGAGGGGGCACCGGCTTCGTTGGCGGCAGGAAGGTGGCGCGACCCGGCCGGCATCGAACCGCTCCGCGCCTTCAGGAAGCGCTTCACGATCCGGTCCTCGAGGCTGTGAAAGGTGACGACGGCGAGCCTTCCGCCGGGCGCGAGCACCTGCTCCGCCGCCGCGAGACCGCCTTCGAGCTCGCCGAGCTCGTCGTTGATGTGGATGCGGATCGCCTGGAAGGTCCGGGTGGCGGGATCCTTCTTCATCCCCGCATGGTGGCCGAGCGCCTTGCGAACGACCTCCGCCAGCTGGCCCGTCCGCTCGATCGGCCGCGCGGCGACGATCGCCCGTGCGACCCGCCGCGACTTCGGCTCCTCGCCATAATGGTAGAGCACGTCGGCGATCTCGCCTTCGTCTGCTTCGTTGACGAAGTCCGCGGCGCTCTGGCCCTCGCGGCTCATCCGCATGTCCAGCGGGCCATCCGACTGGAAGGAGAAGCCGCGCCCCGCCTGGTCGAGCTGCATCGAGGAGACGCCGATATCGAGCGCGACTCCATCGACCTGCTCGACGCCACGGGCGCGAAGCGCCTGACGCATCCGGCTGAAGCATTCCGGCACAAGCGTCAGGCGTCCCCCGCTCAAAGCGGCCAGCGCTTCGCCATACTGGATCGCCTCGGGATCGCGATCGAAAGCAAAGACGCGGGCCGCCCCTCTATCCAGGATGGCCTTGGTGTAGCCGCCCGCGCCGAAGGTGCCGTCGACATGCGTCTCGCCGGGGGCGACGGCGAGCGCTTGGACGGTCTCTTCGGCGAGGACAGGAATATGCGGCGCGGGCGCGGTCATGACGCGTTCCCCCGCTCTTCGAGCCGATAGGCGGCAAGCTCCGCCAGATCGGCATCGCCGCTGTCGAGAGCGAGCTGCGGATTCCACAACTCGAACGTCTCGCCGGCGCCGATGAACAGGACGAGATCCTCGATCCGTCCGATCTTGCGCATCATCGGGGGCAGGATGATGCGGCCGGAGGAATCCCAGGCGCAGGATTCGGTGAGCGCGAAGGCGCGGCGGTTGCGGCTGTGATGGGCGCGCAGGTCGATCCCCTGCTCCTCGTCCCGCAGCTTGCGCCGGGTGACGTCCGCCAGCACGTTGCCCTTGTAGTTGGCGTCGTAGCCGACGAGGCAGGAGTCGACCTCGTGCTTGCCGATGACGATGAGCTTCTCGGTCGAGCGGCGCTCGATCATGGCACGGATGAAGGCGGGAACGGAGAGACGGCCCTTGCCGTCCACCGCATTGAGAGC
>DASQJU010000191.1:0-4369 GCA_035630915.1 Allosphingosinicella sp. | reverse complement strand
CATAGTCGCGCTTGTCGTGGGCCTTGCGCCCCTTGGCCAGCGCGATCTCGACCTTGGCCCGTCCGCGGCTGTTGAAATAGACCGAGAGCGGCACGATGGTCATGCCCTGGCGGGCGACGGCGCCGTGCAATTTGGCGATCTGACGATGGTTGAGCAGCAGCTTGCGCGGCCGTTTCGGCTCGTGATTGTGGCGGTTGCCGTGGCTGAACTCGGGGATGTTGGCGTTGACCAGCCACACCTCCTCGTCCTTCACCTCGGCATAGCTCTCGGCGATCGAGCCCTCGCCGAAGCGAAGCGACTTCACCTCCGTCCCGGTCAGCGCGATCCCCGCCTCATATTTGTCCTCGATCGCATAATCGAACCGCGCCCGCCGGTTCTCGGCGACCACCTTCTTCTTGTCGAACTCTGGAGGCTTGGGACGGGGCATGCCGTGCCACTATCCGTTCGGGCCGAGCTTGTCGAAGCCCTCTTTTTAGCGGCCGATCGCCACCGGCGCGATCTGGATGGCGTAGAGGAGGCAGACGAGCGTCAGCCCGGCGATATGCCAGGGCCGCCAGCGGACGATCATCAGCGAAACATAGGTCAGCAGCAGGACGAGCCCGATGACCGGGGAATCGTTGATCGGAACATGTTCGGGCGGATAGAAAAGATATCGGTAGGCGATGAACAGGAAGAGCCCGACGAGCAGCGCGCCATAAGTCACGTAGCGCGAGCGCATGTAATGTTCCTGAAGGTCGATCCCCTCGTCGGCGGTGGGTTCGGGCAGCACGGCCGCCGCGACCACATAGACCGCGAGCAGCTTCAGCACCTGCAAGAGGCTTTGCGCGACCGTGATGGTCGGCACGTTGCGGTCGTGCCACTGGTCGACCCAGACGAAGACCAGGATCATGAAGATCAGGACGGCCTGAAGCACCGGCTCGATCGCCCAGTGTACGGCTCGGCCGCGGCGCAGGAGCAATTGGAAGCTGTTGGCGAGGTGGGTCAGCGCGAGCGCGAGAATGACCGAGGTGAGCCCGAAAAACAGCTCGAACGGCGTCATGCCTCAGATCAGTCCTGCATGGGCCAGCGCCGCATCGACAGCGCGCTTGCTCGCCTCGCTCGGCGGCGTCATCGGCAGGCGGAGGGGCGAGGCGAATTCGGGCTTCACTCTGCCGAGCGCATATTTGGCCGGGCCGGGTGAGGCGTCGGTGAAGAGGGCGGCGTGGAGCGGGTAAAGCTTGTCCTGGAGTATGAGGGCCGTCTGCCAATCGCCTGAAAGCATGGCATTCTGGAATTCGGCGCAGAGCCTGGGCGCAACGTTGGCGGTGACCGAGATGCAGCCCACGCCGCCCATCGCGCTGAAGCCCAAGGCCAGGTCGTCATTGCCGGAGATCTGGACGAAATCCGCGCCGCAGGCTGCGCGCTGGGCGGAGACGCGCGCCAGATTGCCGGTCGCGTCCTTGACGCCGATCACGTTCGGGATCGCGGCAAGCCGCCCCATCGTCTCGACGGCGATGTCGGTCACCGTCCGCGCCGGCACGTTGTAGAGGAGGATCGGAATATCGACCGCCTCGGCGATCGCCGCGAAATGGGCGTAGATGCCGTCCTGGTTGGGCCGGTTGTAGTAGGGCGGAACGTGGAGCACCGCGTCGGCGCCCGCTTCCTTCGCCGCGCGGCTGAGCGCGATGGCGTGCGCGGTGTCGTTGGAGCCGCAACCGGCGAGGATCTTCACCTTGCCGCCGGCAACCTCGACCGCGATCTCGATCGCGCGGCGATGCTCGGCCGGGGTCAGCGTCGCCGATTCGCCGGTCGTGCCGCAGGGCACAAGCGCATGACTTCCTTCGGCGATTTGCCAGTCGCAGAAGGCGCGATAGGCGGCTTCGTCCAACGCTTCGTCGCGAAAGAGAGTCACTAGAGCCGGAATCGAGCCCCTGAACATGTCTAGCTCCTTCTCCCCGAAGCCAGCGCTGCCATAGGTAGGCGGCCGGACATCGCGGGGGATGTTCAGGCGCTGATAAGGAGGGGGAGCTTATTCTGTCCAGCGTGCAAAAGAGAGCGGGCCTGTTGCTCCTTCTGGGAGTGTCCGCGGCGGCGGTGATGGCGCAGACGGTGGAGACCCGCGCCAGGCAATCCGCCTCGGGCCAGTCCTACCAGCCTTCGGCGCCGAGCTATTCGAGCGGGATCGCCGCGGATATCGACCGCTGGAACGCGCTTCGCCAGAGCGATACCCTGCCCTTCTCATCCTATGCGAGCTTCCTTCTTTCGCACCGCGGCTGGCCGGGCGAGACCGCGATGCGTCGTGCCGCCGAGCAGCGGGCCGGGCTCGAGGCCGTGTCGCCGAGCGAGGCGCTGCGCTTCTTCACCGTCTTCCCGCCGCTGACGGCCGCCGGTCATGCACAAATGGCCTTCGCGCTCCAGGCGAGCGGCCGGGCCGACGAGGCGCGCCAGGCCGCCCGCCGGGCCTGGACTGCCGGGGTCATGCCGGTCGAGCTCGAGCAGCGCCTGCTCGGCGCCTTCGGCAGCGCTTTGAGCGCCGACGATCACGACCGTCGGATGGACGTCTTGCTCGGCAATGGCGACAGCACGAGCGCCGCGCGGGCGCTGTCCTGGGCGCCGCCGGCGCGCCGGCCTCTCTACGAGGCGCGGCTCGCGCTGCAGAACCGGGCGCCCGACGCCTACAGCCGTGTCTCGGCGCTCGATCCCGCGGCGCGGCGCGACGGCGGCCTGGTGCTCGATCAGGCGATCTGGCTGCGGGCGACCAGCCAGCCGGCGGCGGCGCGCAGCCTGCTCGCGGCGCGTTCCCGCCTCGATCGGCCGCTGGCGAGCCCGGCGCGCTATCTCGATACGGCGCTGGCGCTGGCGCGCGGCGCCGCCAATGACGGGCAATGGTCGGTCGCCTACGGCATCGCCTCCAAGGTCGACGACATCTACCCCGCCGGCACCGACGTCAGCACCCAGCCCTACGGCGAGCGCGACGATTATACGAGCCTGACCTGGCTCGGCGGCCAGGCTGCCCTGTTCCACCTCGGCCGCCCGTCCGACGCGGCGCGCCTGTTCGAGCTCTACGCCCGCGCGGCGCGCTCCCCGCAGACCCGCGCCAAGGGCTATTATTGGGCGGCGCGCGCGGCCAATGCGGCGGGACAGACGCAGCAGGCCAGCGCCTGGCTGGAGCAGGCGGCGGTGAGCCCCGACCAATTCTACGGGCTGCTCGCGCTCGAGCGCCTGGGCCGCACCCCGCCCCCGCCGGCCGCGCCGGCCGCGGTCGATCCCGGCGCGCGAACCGCCTTCGCCCGCCGCCCTCTGGCCGAGGCGGCGCGCTATCTGGGAACGGTCGGCCGCCGCAGCGACCAGACCATCTTCATCCGCGCGCTGGCCGAGTCGCTGGAGAACGAATCGGATCGCGCCGTCGCCGCCGATTTCGGCCGGCAGATCGGCCGCCTCGATCTCGGTGTCTGGGCGGCGCGCGAGGCCCGCAACAAGGGGGAGATCTTCTACGCCCGCGGCGCCTTCCCCGAGGTGACCATCCCGCCGGCCTATCGCAGCAACTGGGCCGCCGCCCATGGCATCATCCGCCAGGAAAGCTCGTTCGACCGCGGCGCGGTCAGCGCAGCCAATGCTCGCGGCATGATGCAGCTGGTTCCCGGCACCGCGCAGATCGAGGCGCGCCGGCTCGGCATTCCGTTCAGCGTGTCGCGGCTGACCGACGATCCGGACTACAACGTGCTGCTCGGCAGCAGCCACGTCTCGATGCTGATGGACCGCTTCGGCGGCAATCTCGTCCTGACCGCGGTGGCCTATAATGCGGGGCCGGGCCGCGTGCCGCAATGGATCGCGGCCAACGGCGATCCGCGCTCGCCCGGCGCCGACGTGGTCCGCTGGATCGAGGAGATCCCCTTCTCGGAGACACGCAACTACGTCCAGCGCGTGGTCGAGAATGCGATGGTTTACGACCTGATGTACCCGGAGCGCAGCCGTTCGCGCGGCCGGATCTCCTATTATCTGGGTCAAGCCCCGCGCGGCTGATGGCGGAACGGCCGAACTTCATCACTCCGGACGGCTACCGCGCCCTGCGCGAGGAATATGACGCGCTCTACGGCGGCGAACGCCCGAAGCTGCTGGAGACCATCTCCTGGGCGGCCGCCAACGGCGACCGCTCCGAAAATGCCGATTACCAATATGGCCGCAAGCGCCTGCGCGAGGTCGACCGGCGGATCAACTTCCTCGCGCGCCGGATGAAGGATGCCAAGGTGACCGATCCCGCCCGCCAGCCGGACAAGAGCCGGGCCTGGTTCGGGGCGACCGTCACCCTCGCCGACGAGGACGACAATGAACGGGTGGTCACGTTGGTCGGCGAGGACGAGGCCGACGCTTCGTCCGGGCGGATCAGCTT
>DASQJU010000190.1:0-13696 GCA_035630915.1 Allosphingosinicella sp. | reverse complement strand
GGTGATGGACACCAACCTTAAGTCGCTCTTCTTCCTCTGCCAGGTGGCGGGGCGCCACATGATCGGTCAGGGCAGCGGCAAGATCGTCAACATCGCCTCTTTGCTGAGCTTCCAGGGCGGTATCCGCGTGCCCAGCTACGCGGCCGCGAAGTCGGGCGTGGCGGGCCTTACCAAGGCGCTCGCCAACGAATGGGCGGGCAAGGGCGTCAACGTCAACGCGATCGCGCCCGGCTACATCGCTACCAACAACACCGTCGCGTTGCAGGCCGACGAGACGCGCAATCGGCAGATCCTCGAGCGCATCCCCGCCGGGCGTTGGGGCGATCCGAAGGACATCGCCGGGGCGGCCGTGTTCCTCGCCTCCCCGGCGGCCGACTATGTGAACGGCCATATCCTCGCGGTGGACGGGGGATGGCTGGGCCGCTGATCGACCGGCGCGCGGCGCTTGCGGGGCTCGCCTCGGCGCCGCTGCTCATGGCGCAGCGGGCGCCCAGCCGGGTCGAGACGATCCTCGGCATTCGCTACGGCCGGGCCGAGCGCTTCAAGGCCCCGCGCCCCGTCTCCGATCCGCCTCTAGGCGCCTACGGCCCGTCCTCGCCGCAGCAGGCGCAGGCCGGCAGCGAAGACTGCCTGTTCCTCAACGTCTGGACGCCGGCGCGCGACACGCGGCGCCGCCCGGTGATGGTCTATTTCCACGGTGGCGCCTATTCGAGCGGCAGCGCCAACAGCCCGTTGCTCGACGGTCAGCATCTCGCGGCGCAAGGCGACGTCGTCGTGGTCACGGTCGGGCACCGGCTCAACGCCTTCGGCTATCTCTACCTCGCGCGGCTCGATCCGCGCTTTCCGGACAGCGGCAATGCCGGGCAGCTGGACCTCATCCTCGCCTTGCAATGGGTGCGCGACAACATCGCGGCCTTCGGCGGCGATCCCGCCAGGGTGATGGTGTTCGGCCAATCCGGGGGAGGCGCCAAGATCGCGACCCTGATGGGCACGCCCGCCGCGCGCGGGCTCTTCCACCGGGCGGCGACGATGAGCGGGCAGCAGGTCACGGCGTCGGGCCCGCTCCACGCGACCGAACGGGCGCGCGCGTTCATGGCGGCGGTGGGCGCGCGGACCGTGGACGATCTGCTGGCAATGCCCGTCGAGCGGCTGGTCGAGGGGCTCAGAGCGACCGATCCCTATCTCGGCGGCGGCGTCTATATGGGCCCGGTGCTCGATATGAAGTGGCTGGTCCGCCACCCCTTCTGGCCCGATGCCAACCCGCAGTCGAACGCCATTCCGATGATGCTCGGGAACGCGCATGACGAGACCCGCGCCTTCTACGGGCCGGACCATCCAAGGATCGTCGGCCTGACCTGGGAGAATATCGCCGAGCGCATCGGGCCCGAGCTGCGCATCGACGCGCTTCCGGAATGGGTCGTCGCCGAATACCGGCGGATGTTCCCCACCTACGCGCCCGATCAGGTCTTCTACGCCGCGACCACCGCCGGCCGGAGCTGGCGCGCGCAGATCGTCGAGGCCGAGGAAAGGGCGCGAGCGGGCGTTCCGGCTTACGTCTATCAGCTCGATTACCCGTCGCCGGCGCCGCACGCCTCCGACATTCCGCTCGTCTTCGGCACGTTCACCGATCCGGAGGCGCGCCCGGTCAGCGAGGCGATGATGAGCGCCTTCCTTCGCTTCGCGCGGACCGGGAATCCCGGCTGGGCGCCCTATCGCCTGCCGCGGCGCGAGACGATGATCTTCGGCCGCCAGCCGCACCTCGTGAATGATCCGCGGCGCGAGGAGCGCGAGCTCTTCGCGCGCATTCCCTACATCCAGCCGGGGACCTAGTTCCTCCGCATCTGCGTGTCGCGCGCGGTCGTCGGCTGCTGGATGAAGTCGTCGCGCTGGCCGGGATAGCGGCCGGAGCGCGGCTCCATCGTGTCGAGGTTCCAGTCGGCTTCGACGAATGGCGCGCGGGTCGGCTGGACCTGCGGGTAGCCGCCGACTTCGCTCTCGTCGTCGATGATATGGCCGCGCCCTTCGGCGACGTCGAAGATGACGCGAATATCGTGTGCGTCGCGGTCCCAGGGGCGCGCCCCGGCGAAGCGCAACACGTGAGTCTCGACCTGGTTGGCGGGAAGGACGGCGAGGCCGTCGGGCCAGACCGGCGGACGCGGCACCTCGACGATCCGCGCCGGGCTCGTCGTGTAGCGCCCGAGCATGGGCAGCGGCCGGCCCTGTCGGTCGACCGCGATGTTGTCGCGGCCGTGAAACCTGAGGTCGCCCACGCCGCCGATGGTCAGGAAGGCCATGTCCTCGCGGGTCGAGAAGCCGCCGCGCAGCACATTGCCGACCGCGCTCAGCAGGCCGTCCTGGTGTGGGTGGTCGCCCCATTCGAGGTCCATGAGGTTGTAGTGGATCGCCTGCGCGCCGGGATCGAAGATGAGGTTGTTGACCACCGCGGCGTGAACTCCGCCCTTGAGCAGCGGGTTGCGCTCGACATTGTGCGCGTAGAGGTTGCGGTAGATCAGCACGTCGGTGGCGTTGTCGTGGATCAGCGAGCCCTTGCTGTGCTCGCCCTTCGGATGGCTCGAATCGGCGAGGCCCTCGGCCAGAAGATTGTAGGAGAAGGTGATGTCGTGGCTGGTGCCGCGCCGCCATTCCTCGGGAGTCGCGCCGGTGAAGCGCGGCCCGGAGGCCGAGAGATTCTCGTCGAGCGCCCAGGTCATCGTGCAATGGTCGACGATCACGTTCCAGGCGCCGACCGTGGAGAGCGCGTCGGCCTCCCAACCGCTGCGCCGCGCGCGGCCCGAGGCACCGGTGCGGATGCGAATGTGGCGGGCCACGACGTCGTGGGTGCGGATGTCGATGCCGCCGCGAATCAGGGTGATGCCGGGCGAAGGGGCGGTCTGGCCGGCGATGGTCAGGAAGGGCTGGTCGATCGTCCAGGTCGTCAGCCCCATGTCGATCACGCCGCCGACCTCGAACACGACGATCCGGGGCCCCTGCGCCTCGAGCGCCGCGCGCAGCGAGCCGGGGCCGTTCGCGTCGAGATTGGTCACGCGGATGAGCCGCCCGCCGCGTCCACCCGGAGTCTGTGCCGCCCAGCCCGCCGCGCCGGGGAAAGCGTCGGCCAAAGCAGGCGTGGCGCAAAGACCACAAATGACCAGAATCAGCACACGTAGGTACGACATGAGCATCCTTCCGAACGGCTGTCTTGACAGGAGCATGACAACGGATCAAATCTTATGACACCGGTTACTCTACGGGGAAACCGGAAAAGGCGACTGCGGCAAACGCAGCACCGGGAGAGGGACAAGAAGGGGCCACCATCGGGCGGTTCACTCCTCGAACGTGCTGGGCGCGAGCGCTTTTTTCGGTCGACCATAGACACCGGTGTCAAACACTGGGGGGAGCGCGCGTGCGCTCTTGTTTGGAAGGACCGGACATGACTTCGAGACTGGAAACCACGCAGCGCAAGCGCTTCATCACCGGCCTGTTCGGCGCAGCCTCAGCGCTCGCAATCGCCGGCGCTCCCCAGGCTGCCTGGGCCCAGGACAACGCTGCCGCCTTGCCGGTCGCGCAGCCGACGGCAGAGGCAGGCCAGGGCGGTCAGACCGCGACTGAGGAAGAGCCGGCGATCGTCGTCACCGGCTTCCGCCAGTCCCTCCAGGCCGCGCTCGGCGCCAAGCGCAACGATAACGGCATCGTCGACGTCATCGTCGCCGAAGACATTGCCGATTTCCCCGACACCAACCTCGCCGAGTCGCTCCAGCGCATTCCGGGCGTGGCCATCGACCGCGACGCGGGCGAGGGACGCCAGATCACGGTCCGCGGCCTCGGCGGCGATTTCACCCGCGTCCGACTCAACCAGCTCGAGGCGCTGGCGACGACCGGCGGCACCGACAGCTCGGGCGGCGCCAACCGCAGCCGCGCCTTCGATTTCAACATCTTCGCTTCGGAGCTGTTCAGCAGGCTGACCGTCCGCAAGAGCCCGTCGGCCGAGGTCGACGAAGGTTCGCTCGGCGCCACGGTCGACCTGCAGACCGCTCGTGCGTTCGACTATCGCGACGGCTTTGTCATGTCGATGAGCGGCCAGATGGGCTATAACGACCTGTCGAACAGCTGGGACCCGCGCGGCGCCTTCCTCATTGCCGACACATTCATGGATGGCCGGCTCGGTGTCCTCTTCTCGGCCGCCTACAGCAAGCGCAGCCTGCTCGAGGAAGGGTTCAGCTCGGTTCGCTGGGACGCCGGCAACAGCGTCGGCGGCTTCTGCTCCCCGGTTGGCCACGTGCCGCTCAACCCGACGACGGGGGGCACGAGCTGCGGCAACGCCCCCAACATTCCTGGCTTTACCGCGGGCACGCGCCTGCCCAACACCGCGACCAACCAGGCCGAATATGACGAGGCGAGCCTTGCGACCAACGTCCATCCGCGCTTGCCGCGCTATGGCCGGCTGACGCACGAGCAGGAGCGGATCGGCCTCACCTTCGCGCTGCAGGCGGAGCCGTGGGAAGGCGGACGCTTTACCGCCGACATCCTCTACGCCGATCTCAACTCGACCCGTCAGGAGGATTTCCTCGAAGCCATCTCGTTCAGCCGCACGGCCGCGCAGGGCGGCAAGCCGCAGACCAGCGTCGTCCAGGCCGAATATGATTCGAACGGCCAGCTGCTCTACGGCGTCTTCAACGGTGTCGACATCCGTTCGGAATCGCGCTTCGACGAGCTCGAGACGACGTTCTGGCAGTATCAGCTGCAATGGGACCAGCAGGTGACCGACCGGCTGCGCTTCTCTTGGCTGGCCGGCCATTCGAGCTCGGACTTCAACAATCCCGTTCAGACGACCACGACGCTCGATGCGCCGAACGTCAACGGCTACACGATCGACTTCCGCCAGAGCCGCGGTCAGCCGACCATCACCTATCCCTTCGACCCCACGAGCACGAGCGGGCCGCTGACCATCATCGGCACGCCCCCGGGGGTTACGCCGGCGCAGATCACCCCGTCGGAAATCCGCATCCGTCCGCAAGGCGCGAACAACGAGTTCACCACCTTCCGCGGCGACGCCGCGTGGGATCTCGTTCCCGATCGCGTGACGTTGAAGGGCGGCTTTTTCTACCGCAACTACGATTTCAGCACGTTCGAATTCCGGCGCGTGAACCAGAACGATTCGATCCTCGCGCTTCCGACCGGCACGTCGCTCGCATCGATAACCAGCCTGGTCACAGGATTCGGGAGCGGCCTCGGCCTCAACGGCGGCGCAACGCCGACCAGCTGGCTGATCCCGAATCTTCCGGCGATCGCCCAGCTCTACAATATCTATTGCAACTGCCTGCAGTCCGGCGCCGCCGGCGGCCCGGGCGACTTCACGCTGTCGAGCACGACCAACGGCAATGCGCGCGGCAACAACCGCGCGGTGCGCGAGGAAGATATGGGCGCCTACGCCCAATTCGACTTCCGCACCGAGCTCTTCGGCCGGCCGCTGCGCGGCAATCTGGGCGTGCGTTACGTCACCACGGACGTGCGCGCCGCGGGCTACCAGGCGCTGGGCGGCGGCACGCTGACCGTCGTCAACCGCAGCTATAACGACTGGCTGCCGTCGGCGAACCTCGCTTTCGATGTCACGTCCGATTTCGTCATCCGCCTCGCCGCCGCGAAGGTGATGGCCCGTCCGCAGCTCGGCAACCTCTCGCCGGGGGGCTCGATCAACACCACCGGCCAGCTCTCGATCACCACCGGCAATCCGCTACTCGATCCGTTCCGGGCGACCACCCTCGACGCGAATTTCGAATGGTATTTCGCGCCGGAATCTTTGATCTCGCTCGGCCTCTTCTACAAGGACATCGGCACCTATATTCAAACGCTGAGGACGGAGATTCCGTTCAACCAGACCGGCCTCCCGCTCAGCTTGCTGCCGGCCAACTTCACCGGCAGCGAGCTGTTCCTGGTCACCGCCCCGATCAACACCGACGGCGGCCCGCTCAAGGGCTTCGAGGTCAACGTCCAGGCGCCGTTCCGCTTCCTGCCGGGCCTGCTGCGCAATTTCGGCACGATCCTCAACTTCACCTATGTCGAATCGTCGATCGACTATGTGGCGTCCGCCACCAGCACCGCGATCATCCACGACGACCTCGTCAACCTGTCGCCGCGCAGCTGGAACGCCACGCTCTATTATGACGACGGCCGCTTCCAGATCCGCGGCTCGGTCGCCTATCGCAGCGACTATCTGCAGCGCGTCCCGGCGCAGAACGTCGTCAACGACGTCGAGGGCAAGAACTCGACGCTCAACGTCGATGCTTCCGCCTCCTACCAGATCAACGACGCCATCACTCTGACGGCCGAGGCGATCAACCTCACCGACGAGTTCAACGACCAGTTCGTCGACCGCGACCGCAACAGCCCGTCGGTGATTCACCACACCGGCCGCCAATTCTATCTCGGTGCGCGCGTCCGCTTCTAGCGATGGGGGCAGGGGAGGGCGCTCGTTCAGGGCGCCCTTCCTTCTTTTCCTGACATTGTCCGCCGCGCCCGCCGCTGCGGAGACGCTCGCCTTTCCGGGCGCGGAGGGTGCCGGGCGCTTCTCGGCAGGCGGCCGCGGCGGGGCGGTCGTCCACGTCACCAATCTCGACGATTCCGGCCCCGGTAGCCTGCGCGCTGCGATCGCGGCTCGGGGACCCCGCACCATCCTGTTCGACGTCGCCGGCACGATCCGGCTTGCCTCGGACCTCGTCATCCGCGAGCCGCGCGTGACCATCGCCGGCCAGAGCGCGCCGGGCGGCGGAATCGCGCTGTCGGACGGCACCCTGACCATCGACGCCGACGACGTGGTCGTCCGCCATTTGCGCGCCCGGCGCGGCGACCGGGCGGCGGGCGAGGGCGACGCGGTCTGGATCAAAGGCGGGCGCCGGATCATCCTCGACCACGTCTCGGCGAGCTGGTCGGTCGACGAGACGCTCTCGGCATCGGCGCGCTACGACCACGGCGGCGGCTTCTACGACCTCACCGTGCAATGGTCGATCATCGCCGAATCCTTGCGCCGCTCGCATCATGAAAAGGGCGCACACGGCTATGGCAGCCTGATCCGCGGCGGCCGCGGCGCGCGGATCAGCTTTCACCACAATCTGTGGGCGCACCATGTCGCGCGGATGCCGCGTCCGGGCAATTATGCCGGGGCCGAGGCGGATCCGGAGGGGCCGGTGATGGAGTTCCGCTCCAACCTCTTCTACAATTGGGGCCGCGGCTTTTCCGGCTACAATGAGGACGAGGCGACGCTGATCCGCTATTCGTTCATCGACAATGCCTATGTGGCCGGGCCCGACAGCGAAGGCGCGCTCGCCTTTCGCGAGAACAACCGGCTTGCCCGCGCCTGGTTCGCCGGCAACAGCATGAACGAAGCCATCCCCCCCGACCCCTGGTCGCTCGTGACCGGGCGGATCCCGGACGGCTACCGGCTGGACGGGCCGGTCGACGTCGCCCCGGTCGCCGCCGATTCGGCGCCCGCGGCCTATGCGCATGTGCTGGCGCGAGCGGGTGCCTGGCCGCGCGACGCCGCCGATGCGCGCGTGATCGAAAGCGTTCGCGCGCGGGGCGGCCGCCACATCGACAGCCAGGAAGAGGTCGGCGGCTGGCCGGCGCTTGCTCCGGGCCGCGCGGAGCCGGATCGCGATGGCGACGGCATGCCCGATGCCTGGGAAGTCTCGCACGGCTTCGATCCGGCGCGCGCCGACGGCAATGCCGACCGCGACGGCGACGGGATGACCAATGTCGAGGACTGGCTCGCCGAGCGCGCGGCGGCGTTGATGCGGTGAGGATCGACCGGCGCTCCCTCTTGCTCGGATCGATGGCGCTTGGCCTCGCCGCGCGTGCCGGCGCGCAAGCTCCGGTCCCGCCGCGTCCCGACGCCGAGATCGATCTGTGGCCGGACGGCGCGCCTGGCCTGCCCGCGCAGCCGCCCGACGAGCAGGTGCGCGAGCGCAGCACCGATCCCGCCTATAACGACCGCATCCTGCTGGGCGTCCGCCGCCCGCGCCTCGCCGTGTTCCGGCCGGCGCGGCCGAACGGCGCCGCGGTGCTGATCATGCCCGGCGGCGGCTATAGCTGGGTGGTGATCGACAAGGAGGGCTACGAGATGGCCCGCCTGCTCAGCCAGCGCGGGATCACCGCTTTCGTCCTCTTCTACCGGCTGCCGCACCAGGGCTGGGCGGCGGGGCGGGACGCGCCGCTCGACGACGCCCGCCGGGCGATGCAGCTGGTCCGCCGCCAGCCGGGCGTGGATCCGCAGCGGGTCTGCGCGATGGGGTTTTCCGCGGGCGGCCACGTCTGCGCGAGCCTGCTGACCCGGTTCGGCGACGCCTCGGCGCGGCCGGACGCGGCGGCCCTGCTTTATCCGGTGATCTCGATGAGCTCGCCCGAAGCCCATGCCGGCTCGCGCCGCAACCTGATCGGCGAGGATGCCCCGGTCGAGCGCGAGCGCGCTTATTCGCCGCACCTTCACGTTCCCGCGAACGCGCCGCCCACCTTCCTCCTCCATGCCGAGGACGATAATTCGGTCCCGGTCGCCAACACGCTGATGATGCGCGACGCCCTGCGCGCGCGCGGCGTCACGACCGAGACGCACCTCTTCCCCGACGGCGGTCACGGCTTCGGCCTCAGGCTCGCGCGCGGGAAATCCGTCGAACACTGGCCCGATCTCTTCTTCGCCTGGGGCCGCTACCGGGGACTATGGACATGATCCTTCGCCTGCTTGCGCTGCTCGCTCTGTTCGTGCCCGTGGCGGCGCGGGCGCAGGACCGCGCGGAGATCCAGCGGACGATGCACCGCGCGACGCAGTTCATGGTCGAGCGGGTCGCCAATCGTGGCGGCTATGTCTGGTCCTACCTTCCCGACATGTCGCGACGCTGGGGGGAAATCGAGGCGCGGCCGACCATGATCTGGGTCCAGCCGCCCGGCACGGCGACGATGGGCCACCTGTTCCTCGACGCGTATCACGCCACAGGCGACGACTATTATTACCGCGCCGCCGCTTCCGCCGCCGACGCGCTGATACGGGGCCAGCATCGCAGCGGCGGCTGGAACTACTTCATCGATTTCGCCGGCCCGCGCGACGCCCAGCAATGGTATGCGACGGTCGGCCACAACGCCTGGCGGATGGAGGAATTCCAGCATTATTCCGACAATGCGACGTTCGACGACGCGGGAACGTCCGAGGCCATGCAGCTCCTTCTGCGCATGTATCTCGAGCGGCGCGAGGCCAAGTATCGCGCGCCGCTCGACCGCGCGATCGGCTTCGTCCTCAACAGCCAATATCCGATCGGCGGCTGGCCGCAGCGCTGGCCGCACGACGATCGCTGGCCGGGCTATGGCGACTATATCACCTTCAACGACGACGTCGCCGCGGAGAACATCCGCTTCCTGCTGATGGTCTATTCCTCGCTCGGCGACGCGCGGGTGAAGGATGCGATCGTTCGTGCGATGAATGTGTTCCTTGTCACCCAGCAGGGGCAGCCGCAACCGGGCTGGGGGCTGCAATATACGCTCGACCTGAAGCCCGCGGGCGCGCGCAGCTACGAGCCGCTGGCGCTGGTCACGCACACGAGTGCGGCCAACATCCGTCAGCTGATGAATTTCTACCGGCTCACCGGCGACAGCAAGTTCCTGGCCCGAATCCCGGAGGCGCTCGACTGGCTGGAGACGTTGCGGCTGCCGCCCGATCCGGCGCGGCGCGGACGCGATTTCCCGACCTTCATCGAGATCGGCACCAATCGGCCGCTCTACGTCCACCGCCGCGGCTCGAACGTCGTCAATGGCGCCTATTATGCCGATTACAGTCCCGAGGCGCCGCTCGGCCATTATTCGGCTTACCGCGCGATCGACATCCCCGCGCTGCGGCGCGAGCTGGCGCGGATCCAGCGCCTCGACCGGGCCGAGCTGCAGCGCAATTCCCCGCTGAACGCGCCGGGGCATGCACCGTTGCCGCGTTACTTCGTGACGGACGTGGACGCGGGTTCGGACCTCAACGCCGCGGGGGGAGGCACGCCTGCGGAAGTCATCCGCACCCTCAATTCCGAAGGCTGGTGGCCGACGCCGCTGCGCGCCACGAGCAACCGCTATATCGGCCCCGGCCCTTCGACCCCGCCGCCCGGCGACTTCCGCGCCACCCATGTCGGGGACGCCAGCGACACTTCGCCCTATACGACCGACCATCCGGTCACGGGAATCTCGACCGCGACCTATATCGCCAACATGGCGCGGCTGATCCGCGCCTTGGGTGACTGAAGCTCAGCGGCCCTCCGCCGCGATGGAATAGCGGGTGGTCGCCGGGTCGGTGCCCGGGCTGTAGGTCAGCCGCACCCATTCGTTGCGCGCCTTGCGCTCGTCCTCAAAGGGCCCAACCATCTTCTCGGTGCCCGGAATCAGGGCTTCAAAGGCGGGATCCTCATATTCGCCCCCGACAACCCAGTAACACGTAGCCATGTCGATGCTCCTCATTCGGCGGCGACGGCGGTGAAGAACTGCGCCGCTTCGGTGGATTCTGCGAGCGCGACGGTCGAGGCTTCGCCGCCCGCCAGGGTCTGGGCGACCAAGTCGAAATAGCCGGTGCCGACCTCGCGCTGGTGGCGCGTCGCCGTGTAGCCCGCGGCCTCGGCGGCGAACTCGGCCTGCTGCAACTCGGAATAGGCCGCCATGCCGCGGTCGCGGTAGCCGGAGGCCAGCTCGAACATGCCGTGGTTGAGGCTGTGGAAGCCGGCCAGGGTGACGAACTGGAACTTGTAGCCCATCGCGCCGAGCTCGCGCTGGAAGCGGGCGATGGTGGCGGTGTCGAGCTTCGCCGCCCAGTTGAAGCTGGGCGAGCAATTATAGGCCATGAGCTTGCCGGGATATTCGCGCTGAATTGCCTCGGCGAAGGCGCGCGCCTCGGCGAGATCGGGATGGCTGGTCTCCCACCAGAGCAGGTCGGCATGCTCCGCGAAGGCGAGGCCGCGCTTGATGCAATGGGCAGGGCCGGTGCCGTCCCTCAGGCGGAAGAAGCCCTCGCGGGTGCGCTCGCCGGTCAGGAACTCGCGGTCGCGCGCGTCGACGTCGGAGGTGATCAGCTTCGCGCTCTCCGCGTCGGTGCGGGCGACCAGCAGCGTGGGGACTCCGCAAACGTCGGCGGCGAGGCGGGCCGCGTCGAGGTTCCGGATATGCGCCTGGGTCGGGATCAGCACCTTGCCGCCCAAATGGCCGCACTTCTTCTCGGCGGCGAGCTGGTCCTCGAAATGGACGCCCGCGGCGCCCGCCTCGATATAGGCTTTCATGATCTCGAAGCAGTTGAGCGGCCCGCCGAACCCGGCCTCGGCATCGGCGACGATCGGCGCGAACCAGTCGCACTTCGGGCCGCCTTCCATATGCTCGATCTGGTCGGCGCGCTGCAGCGTGCGGTTGATCCGGCGGCAGAGCTCGGGGCCGGCATTGGCGGGGTAGAGTGACTGATCCGGGTACATGGCGCCGGCGGTGTTGGCGTCGGCGGCGACCTGCCAGCCGGAAAGGTAGATGGCCTTGAGGCCCGCCCGGATCATCTGCATCGCCTGGTTGCCGGTCACCGCACCCAGCGCGTTCACATAGTCCTCGGCATGAAGCAGTTCCCACAGCCGATTGGCGCCCCTGCGGGCGAGGCTGTGCTCGACCAAGACGGAGCCGCGCAATCGGGCAATTTCGGCCGGTGTGTAGGGCCGGATGATGCCCTCGAAGCGGCCGGTCGGAGCGGGAACGAGAGCGCTGAAATCCGTCATGTCGGCCCTTCAAAGGTGCGGCGGGAGTAAGGGCAGAGAACATATCACCGTCCGCGTCGTCCCTTGGAAAAGGGTCGCGGTGTCGTGAGATGACTTGCGACTTCTGTAAATCTTTGACAATCTGACACCATGACGGACCGAAAGCTGTATCTGGGGCCCAGGTTGCGGCGGCTGCGGCGGGAGCTGGGGCTGAACCAGAGCGCGATGGCGGCCGAGATCGGCGTCTCCCCCTCCTACCTCAACCATCTGGAGCGCAACCAGCGACCGGTCACCGCGCAGGTCCTGCTGCGCCTGGCCGAGGCCTATGACGTCGACTTGAAGAGCTTCGCTGCCGAAGGCGGGGAGGGAACCAGCGTCGCACAGCTCGCCGAGATTTTCGCCGACCCGATGTTCGGCGCGCTCGCCGTGCCGCGCTACGAGCTGGTGGAGATGGCGGACAACGCGCCGGCAGCGGCCGAGGCGGTGTCGCGTCTCTACGCCGCTTTGGTTGAGATGCGCCGCCAGCCGCCCGCGGAGGGCGAGCCCGGAGAGCGCCCGCCGCTGACGCCGCAGGCATGGGTTCGCGACCACATCCAGGAACAGCGCAACCACTTCCCCTTCATCGAGGACGCGGCCGAAACGCTGTCCGGCGCGCTCGGCGACCCTCTGACCATCGCCGAGCCGCTGAGGCGACGGCTCAAGGAAGGTTTCGGCATCGACGTGCGGATCGTCCCGCCCGAGCTGCTCGACGGCCAGAGCCAGCATTACGACCTGCACCGCAAGCGCCTGATGCTCTCCGCGCTGCTGAGACCAGAGAGCCGCACCTTCGCGCTCGCCTATCAGCTCGCGCTGGTCGAGCTCCGGCCGGTGCTCGAGGGGATGCTCCACGCCGCCGCGCCGCCCGACGAGCCGACCCGGCGGCTGCTCCACATGAGCCTCGCCAATTACGCCGCGGCGGCTTTGATCATGCCCTATGCGCCCTTCCTCCAGGCCGCCGAGGCGCACCGCTACGATCTGCACCGGCTCTGCGCCCAGTTCGGCGCCAGCATCGAGCAGGTCGCGCACCGGCTGACCACACTGAACCGCCAAAGCGCGCGCGGCATTCCCTTCTTCATGCTTCGCGTCGACGCGGCGGGGAACATCTCCAAGCGCTTCGCCGGTGAGAGCTTCCCCTTCTCACGCTTCGGCGGCACCTGCCCGCGCTGGAACCTCCACAGCGCGTTCCAGACTCCGGGCCGGGTCGTGACCCAGATCGTCGAGACGCCCAACGAGCAGCGCTTTTTCACCGTCGCGCTGACCGTCGAGCGGTCCGTCCGGCTCGACCGACGCGAAGACAGCCAGCTCGCGATCGGCCTCGGCTGCGATGTCCGCCATGCGGGCCGCATCGCCTATTCCGACGGCCTCGACCTCGCCAGCCCACAGGTCACGCCGATCGGTCCGGCCTGCCTGATCTGTCCCCGCGTCCGTTGTCCCCAGCGGGCGGCGGCGCCGGTCGGACGGACGCTGAGCGTCAACGAGACGCGCAAGACGATCTCTCCTTTCCCGTTCATCGGGTGAAACCCGGGCCGCGAGCGGCGAGCCGTGCCGTGGTCGCGACGCAGGGGTGCAACACTAGGGATTTTCCGTACCCGTCTCCGGACATTCACTGATGCGCAGAAGCCGCCGCAGCGTGGATCAGTGCGTTCACCATCATTGGGGAACTCACATGAAGAAGATCTTTCTGGCTTCGGCCGCGCTCTTTGCTTTCGCCGCCACGCCGGCCGCTGCACAAAACAACTTCTCGGGCTTCCGCGTCGAGGGCCGGCTTGGTTACGATTCGGTCTCGATCGAGGGCGACTATGCCGACGCCGCCGGCGCGCTCCATGGCGAGAATGACGAAGACGGCTTCGGCTTCGGGGCCGAGGCCGGCTACGATTTCGCGCTCGGCCCCAACTTCATCCTCGGTCTCTATGCCGGAATCG
>DASQJU010000189.1:0-6606 GCA_035630915.1 Allosphingosinicella sp. | reverse complement strand
CCGCGTTGCTCCCCTGGCGCAACCATGGTTGGCATCTGACCCTGCACGTCACCCCGCGCGGGCTGCGGACCGAGCCGATCCACGCCCCCGGCGGCGCGTTCGCTCTGGCCTTCGACCTGGCCGACCACGAGTTGGTCTATGAGAGCGCCACGGCGCGGATGAGCGTTCCGCTCCAGCCGATGCCGGTCGCCGATTTCCATCACGTCGTCATGGAAATGATCGCGCGCGCCGGGCACGAAATCCGAATTCATGCCGCGCCCAACGAGGTCGATCCGGCCATCCCCTTCGCCGAGGACCGGAAGGTTCGCGCCTACGACCGGGACAGCGTCGGCCGGGTGTACGGAGCGCTGGTCCAGGCGGACCGCGTCTTCCGCCTGTTCCGCTCGTCCTTCCTCGGCAAGGTCAGCCCGGTCCATTTCTTCTGGGGCAGCTTCGATCTCGCCGTCACCCGCTTCTCCGGCCGGCCTGCGCCGCTGCACCCGGGCGGCATTCCCAACTTGCCCGACGACGTGACCCGCGAGGCCTACAGTCACGAAGTGTCGAGCGCCGGCTTCTGGCCCGGCGGTGCGGGGGCCGAGGGCGGACCCTTCTTCTATTCCTACGCCTATCCGACGCCGGCGGGCTTCGCCGAGGCGGAAGTTGCCCCAGCGCAGGCGCGTTTCGATTCGACGCTGGGTGAGTTCGTCCTCGATTATGAGGCGGTGCGCAGCTCAGACCATCCCGATGCGACCCTGCTCGCCTTTCTCGAGGCGACCTATCGGGCTGCCGCGGACTTGGGCGGCTGGGATCGCGCGGCGCTCGAATGCGCGCCCGGTGTGCCCGGGGTTCCCCGCCCCGTCTGAGCTATTCGCCGATATAATTGTCCGGCTTGAACATGTCCTCGATGAACGCCCGGCCGATATCTCCCTGGTTGGCGAACACCTGGAGGAGCTGGATCGTGCGCACCGCCGCGCCGTGGAAATACCAGTGAGCCTCAGCGAAGTTGCAATTCTCGAACGTGGGGAGCGTCCCTCCGCCGTAGCGCAGAGTCGCGGAATCGAAGGTGCAATCGACGAAGCTTGTATCGTCCATCTGCACCTGCTCGCCACCCGTGAACGTGCGGCCGCGCACCTCTTCCATAGTCATATCTCCTGAAAGTTTTGGTCTAGACGGTGAAGCTCTCGCCGCAGCCGCACGCGCCCTTGGCGTTGGGATTTTCGAAGACGAAGCCGGCGGCGAAATCGTCCTCGCGCCAGTCCATCGTCGAGCCGACCAGATAGAGGACCGACGCGCCGTCGATATAGAAAGCGCCGCCCGGCGTCTCGATCTTCTCGTCGAACTTCGCCTCCTCGGTCACGTAATCGACCGAATAAGCGAGGCCCGAGCAGCCGCGGCGCGGGGTCGACAGCTTGACCCCGATCGCGCCGTCGGGCGCGCGGGCCATCAGGGCGGCGATGCGCGCTTCGGCGGCAGGCGTGAGGGCGACGGCGGCGGGGCGGAGGCGCGTGGACATCACAGCATCCCCAGTTCGAGCCGGGCCTCGTCCGACATTTTCGACGGATCCCAGGCCGGCTGCCAGACCAGCTCGACCTCGGCGTCGCCGATGCCGGGAACGGCGCCGACGCGCAGCTCAACCTCGCCGGGCATGGATTCGGCCACCGGGCAGTGCGGAGTGGTCAAAGTCATCTTCACATGGGCATGATGGTCGGGCGTGATCTCGACGTCGTAGATCAGGCCGAGATCGTAGATGTTGACCGGGATTTCGGGGTCGTAAATGTCCTTCAGCGCGGCGATCACCTGCTCGTAAAGGTCGCCGCCGGGCTCGACCGGGGTCGGCTCGGCGGAGCGGGGCGGCTTCGACAGGAAGCCTTCGAGATAGTCGCGCCGGCGCTCATAGCCCTCGCGCACGTCGTCGACGCGCGCCTTGGGCGGTGGCGCGACGCCCTCCACCTCCTCGACCTCGATCTTGCGTTCCTCGTTCACCCGAAGATCCTCGTTACCCGCGCGATGCCGCGCACCAGCGCCTCGATGTCCTGCCGGCCGTTATAGACGCCGAAGCTTGCCCGCGCCGTCGCGTCGACCCCGAGCGCGGTCATCAACGGCTGGGCGCAATGATGGCCGGCGCGGATCGCCACCTGCTCCTCGTCCAATATGGTGCCGATGTCGTGCGGATGAACCCCCTCGACGGCGAAGCTGACGATGCCGGCCGCATCCTCGGGCCCGAACAGCCGAACCGAATTGATCCCGCACAGCGCATCGCGCGCGCCCCGGACCAGGGCCGCTTCGTGCGCGGCGATCGCCTCCAGCCCGATCGATTCGACATAGTCGATCGCGGCATGAAGGCCGATCACGCCGACGACGTGCGGAGTCCCCGCCTCGAACCGCGCCGGCGGCGGGGCATAGGTCGTCTTCTCGAAGGTCACCCTGTCGATCATCGCCCCGCCACCCTGCCAGGGGGGCATGGATTCGAGGATCTCGGCCCGCGCCCAAAGCACGCCGATGCCGGTCGGCCCGTACATCTTGTGGCCGGAGAAGACGTAGAAGTCGCATTCGAGCGCGGCGACGTCGACCGGCAAGCGCGGCACCGCCTGGCAGCCGTCGAGCAGCAGCTTGGCGCCGACCGAATGGGCGATGTCCGCCGCGCGGCTGGCGTCGAGCGTCGAGCCGAGCACGTTGGAAACATGGGCGAGTGCGACCAGCTTGTGCTCGGGCCGGATCATCGCCGCCATCGCGTCGAGGTCGATCCGGTGGTCCTCGGTCAGCGGCACCACATCGATCTCGGCGCCGGTCATCTGCCAGGGGACGATGTTCGAGTGATGCTCGAGCGTCGAGAGCAGCACGCGGTCGCCGGGTCCCAGATTGTCGCGGCCCCAGCTCTGCGCGACGAGGTTGATCCCCTCGGTCGCGCCGCGAACGAAGACGATCTCCTCGGGCGCCGCGGCATTGATGAAGCGCGCGACGCGGGCGCGCGACGCCTCGAAGGCGAGCGTCATCTCGGCCGAGCGCTGATAGACGCCGCGATGGACGGTCGCGTAGGTCTCGCCATAGCCACGCGTGATCGCGTCGATCACCGCCTTGGGCTTCTGTGCGGTGGCCGCACTGTCGAGATAGGCCCAGCCCTCGGGGATCGCCGGGAAATCGGCGAGCCAGTCGAGCGGGCGGGTGGAAGCGGCCATGTCCATCAGGCGAACCATCCTTCCGCATCGGCGTAGAAGGCGGTGCGGACCTCCTCCTCGCCGATCCGGTCGAGCGCGTCGGCGACGAAAGCGCGGGTCAGGAGGCCCTTCGCCTCGTCGGGCTCGACGCCGCGGCTTTCGAGATAGAAGAGCGCGTTGCGGTCGAGTTCGCCGACCGTGGCGCCGTGCGCGCATTTGACGTCGTCGGCGAAGATTTCGAGCTCGGGCTTGGCGTTGATCGTCGCCGAGCGCGCGAGCAGCAGGCCCTTGAGGCTCTGCTCGCCGTCGGTCTTCTGCGCGTCGCGGGCGACTTCGACGCGGGCGGCGACCGAGCAGGCTGCGGAATCGTCGGCGACCGAGCGCCAGACCTGGCGGCTGGTGCCCGAGGGAACGGCGTGGCGCAGGACGAGATTGACGTCGTGCCGCTGGCGCTCGCGGGCGAGCAGCGCGCCGGAGACTTCGGCAAAGGCGCCCTCGCCGTTGAGGGCGACCTCGCCGTCGAGCCGCGTGTCGCGGCCGCCGAGCGCGAGCGTCGTCATGACCAGGCTCGCGCCTTCGCCGAGGCCCGCCTGATCGGTCGTGCTGACGAAGCCCGAGCCGCCGATGACGCGCCGGCTGAGCATCAGCCGCGCGCTTTTGCCGAGCGCGATGCCGGTCAGCCTATTGGCCCAGCCGTCGCCGACGAAGGTCTCGACGACCGAGCCTTGCGCGTCGTCGTCCAGCACGATCTCGGCAGCGAGGTGATCTGCGGCGCCGGTCGAGACGTGGATGATCTGGATGAGGCCCGGCGGGGCCTGATCCTTGCCGAGCCTCAGCGACCAGCCGGTCCTGCCGGCGAGGCGGCCGAGCGGGTGGGCGGTCTCGACGCCGAGTTGGCCGATCCCGATCTCACCGCTGCGAAGCTCGCCGTCGACGAACAGCAGCCGCGGCCCCTTGTCGGACGCGATCCACGGCAGCGCGTCCGGCACCTTCCCGGTCGCCGCCGCTTCGGCCAGCGACGGAAGCGCGGAGAGGTCGCTCCAGCGCCAGCCTTCGGTCCGATTCGAGGGGAGATCGAGGAGCATCAGGCCACCATTTCCCCATAGCCTTCGCGCTCGAGCTCGTGCGCCAGCTCTGCGCCGCCCGAGCGGACGATCCGGCCGGCCGCGAGCACGTGGACGAAATCCGGCTCCACGATGTCGAGCAGACGCTGGTAATGGGTGATCAGCAGCACCGCCTTGTCGGGCTTGCGCATGATCCGGTTGATCCCCTCGCCGACGACTCGGAGCGCGTCGATGTCGAGGCCGGAATCGGTCTCGTCGAGAATGGCGAGGCGGGGGTCGATGATCCCCATCTGCACCATCTCGTTGCGCTTCTTCTCGCCGCCCGAAAAGCCGACGTTGACCGCGCGCTTCATCATCTCGAAATCGAGCCCCAGCGCCGCCGCCTGCTCGCGCGCCAGCCGCAGGAAATCGCCCGCGCTAAGCTCCGCCTCGCCGCGCGCCCGGCGCTGGGCGTTGAGCGCGGTGCGCAGGAACTGGACGTTGGAGACGCCCGGAATCTCGACCGGATATTGGAAGCCGAGGAACATGCCCTTCGCGGCACGCTCGTGCGGATCGAGCGCCAGCAGATCTTCGCCGTCGAGCGTGACCGAGCCCTCGGTCACCTCATAGCCCGGCCGCCCGGCGAGCACGTAGGACAGGGTCGACTTCCCCGACCCGTTCGGCCCCATCACCGCATGGATTTCGCCCGGGTTCAGGATCAGGCTGATCCCCTTGAGGATCGCCTTGCCGTCGACGGTGGCGTGGAGATTTTCAATTCTGAGCAATTTCAGTTCCCCGTCTCGGACGCCGGCGCTTGGCGCGGCGCCAGACGTTCGATCAGCGGTTCGTAGGAGCGGTCGACCGAATCGAACGCGGCGTTGATGAAATCATGCCTGGCGGCTTCGTTGCGCATCGCCCGATGGCGGCGAAGGATGCGGTCGGCTTCCTCGAACCCGCGGCCTCGGGTATCGGCGCAGTCGGCGATCGCCGCCGCGCGCAACTCGCGCATGGCCTCCTGATCAGCGGCCGGAAGCCGCGCGTTCGTCCGCTGCATCGTGCACTGCAAATAGGGAATGACCTGGGCGGCAATTTCGGGCGGGATGTTGACTGTGCCCCCGCGCACGTCCTGGCCCCGTTCACGGCGGACTTGAGCCATGATTTCGGGCATGGCCCGCTGCTGCTGTTCGGAGCCTTCGAATGCGTGCCGGATGGCGCGATCGCGACGCGCCGGATCGGCATAATCCGGCGCCCGCGCCAGCGCCCCTTCGGCCTCTGCCACCGCCGAAGCGCGCACATCGGCGCAGTCCAGGATCGCCGCATCGACGTTTCGGCGATGAAGCGCCCGATCGTCGGAACGAATCCCCCCGCGGCGATCCACGCTTTCTCGCACGCACTGCATGTAGCGCCGCAACGCCGGAGCGACGGGATCAACGACTTCGACAGCGCCGAACGGCAACTCCCCGCCCGAAGGCGCGGGCGGAACCGTCCCGAGCGCCTGAGCTGCAACCAATGCGAGGAACGCCACACCCGTCATCCAACACTTCCTTCAAGACTGATCCCGAGCAATTTCTGCGCCTCGACCGCGAACTCCATCGGCAGCTGCTGCAGCACCTCGCGGGCGAAGCCGTTGACGATGAGCGCCACGGCGTCCTCCTGCGAGAGGCCGCGGCTCATCGCGTAGAAAAGCTGGTCGTCGCTGATCTTCGAGGTGGTCGCCTCGTGCTCGATCTGCGCCGTCGGGTTGCGGACCTCGATATAGGGGACGGTGTGGGCGCCGCATTTGTCGCCGAGCAGCAGCGAATCGCACTGGGTGAAGTTGCGGACATTCTCGGCGCCGCCATTGACCCGGACCAGCCCCCGATAGGTGTTGTTCGACCGGCCGGCGCTGATCCCCTTGGAGACGATGGTCGAGCGGCTGTTGGCGCCGATATGGATCATCTTGGTGCCGGTATCGGCCTGCTGGCGATTGTTGGTCACCGCCACCGAATAGAATTCGCCGACGCTCGATTCGCCCTTGAGGATGCAGCTCGGATATTTCCAGGTGATAGCGCTGCCGGTTTCAACCTGCGTCCAGCTGACCTTCGAACGGTTGCCCGAGCAGAGCGCGCGCTTGGTGACGAAGTTGAAGATCCCGCCCTTGCCCTCGGCGTCGCCCGGATACCAGTTCTGGACGGTCGAATATTTGATCTCGGCATCGTCGTGGGCGACGAGCTCGACCACCGCGGCGTGGAGCTGGTTCTCGTCGCGCATCGGCGCGGTGCAGCCTTCGAGGTAGCTGACATAGCTGCCCTTGTCGGCGACGATCAGCGTGCGTTCGAATTGGCCGGTATTCTCGGCATTGATCCGGAAATAGGTCGACAGCTCCATCGGGCAGCGCACGCCCTCGGGGATGTAGACGAACGTCCCGTCCGAAAAAACCGCGCAGTTGA
>DASQJU010000188.1:0-11229 GCA_035630915.1 Allosphingosinicella sp. | reverse complement strand
GGTGTGTCCGCGAGCAGGCCATCGAGATAGATCGGGGTCTCGGGCACTGCGACCGGATGGCGGCGGCCCGATATGCAGCTGTGAAGGTGGGCGAGCGTCTCCGCCGACGTCAGTGCCCGCACCTCGGGCATGAAGCCCGAGAACAGGTCGAGCGCGCGGCCGGTTTCCGCGGCATAAGCGGCGAGCGCCTGGCGCCAGTCGCGGCCGCGCACGTCATCGCCGCGCTCGACCAGCGCCCGCCCCGCCCGGTCGGCCTGGTCGACCGGCGGAAGGAAGGTGAGCGTCAGATAATAGAAGCTCTCGAAATGGGCGCTCGCGGCCTCGAAGCTCGCGCGGCGCTCCTCGTCGACCAGCCAGGAGGCGGCCTCGGGGAAGCGGCCCGGCGGATAGCCAGGCGCCTCGCGGCGCTCGGCTTCGACATGGAGCGCCCAGCCCGAGCCGAACCGCTTCAGCACATTGTTGGCGCGCGCGCACGCGGAGACCAGCTCGGCCTCGGTCGCGCTTTCGAGGTCGGGGCCGCGAAAGGCGGCGGTGCGCTGGAAGCTGCCGTCCTTGTTGAGGACGATCCCCGGCGCGACCAGCGCCGCCCAGGGAAGATGGTCGGCGAGCCGGTCGGCGCGGCTGCGATATTCGCGCAAGTCTAGCACGACAGATGCCCCTTCTGGCGCAGGTGGCGGACCAGGACCGGGGCGAAGTCGGGATCGCGCCTGGCGGCGAACACCGCGAGCGTGTGGCCGGCCGCCCAGAGCAAAAGGCCCGCGATCCATTGCTGGAGGCCGAGTCCCAGCGCGGCGGCGATCGTGCCGTTGACGATCGCGATCGCGCGCGGCGCGCCGCCAAGCAGGATCGGCTCGGCGAGCGAGCGGTGCAGCGGCGCCTCGAAGCCCTCGATATGCTGACTGGCGCCGGTCATCCGATCAGCGCCCCGCCGCCGAAGCTGAAGAAGCTCAGGAAGAAGCTCGACGCCGCGAAGGCGATCGAGAGGCCGAAGATGATCTGGATCAGCCGCCGGAAGCCGCCTGCCGTCTCGCCGAACGCCAGGGTCAGGCCGGTGACGATGATGATGATCACCGCGATGATCTTGGCGACCGGGCCCTGGACCGATTCCAGCACCTTCTGCAGCGGCTCCTCCCAGGGCATGCCGGACCCGGCCGCCTCTGCGCTGGCGGCGACGGCCAGAGCGACGGCGATGGCCGCGCCGGTGCGAAGGGCGGTTCGTCGATCGAAATGCTTGAAGGCGAGCATGGTCATTCTCCTGCGGGCTCGGCTGCGATTGGGGGGGTGAGATCGAGGACGGCATAGGCTCCGCCCGGATCGACGCCGCCGACGCTGGCGATCGTCTCGACCCGCCGGCCAAGGCCGCGCCCGGCGATGAAGACGATCATGTCGATCGCCTCGGCGATCAGCCGGCGCGGGACAGCGAGGACCGACTCCTGGACGAGCTGCTCGAGCCGGTAGAGCGCGGAGATCGCGCTATTGGCATGGACCGTGGCGATCCCGCCCGGATGGCCGGTATTCCAGGCCTTGAGCATGTCGAGGGCCTCGCGGCCCCGGACCTCGCCGACGATGATCCGGTCGGGACGCAGCCGCAAGGTCGAGCGAACCAGGTCGGCCATGCCGACGGATCCCGCCCGCGTGCGCAGCGCCACCACGTCGTGCGCGGCGCATTGCAGCTCGCGCGTGTCCTCGATCAGGATGACGCGCTCGTCGAGATCGGCCATCTCGGCGAGCAGAGCGTTGGCCAAGGTGGTCTTGCCCGAGCTGGTGCCGCCGGCGACCAGGATGTTGCGGCGCTCGGCCACGGCGCGCGACAGGAGACGGGCGGCCCGCGCGTCCATGATGCCGTCGCTCACATAATCGGCGAGCATGTAGACGCGCGCCGCGGGCTTGCGGATCGAGAAGCAGGGGGCGAGGCTCACCGGCGGCAGCACGCCCTCGAACCGCTCGCCGGCGCCCTGCCCATGCGGCGGCAGCTCGGCCGAGACGATCGGCGAGCCGGCGTGGACCTCGGTGCGGGCATGGCTGGCGACCAGGCGGATGATCCGCTCGACCTGGGCGGGGTCGTAGCGCAGGCCGGTGTCCGTCCGCCCTTCCCCGAGCCGGTCGAGCCGCAACGCGCCGTCGGGATTGACCATGATCTCGACGACGAGCGGGTCGGCGAGCGCCGCCGCGATCTCCGGCCCCATCGCGGTTCGCAGCATGGCCCGGCGCCGCTCGTGAGAGGCGCCGGTCATGAGCCGGCCCCGGTCCCGCGAGGCTCGGCCGCGGAATAGTCGAAGGTGCGGCGGCCGCTGGCCAGCGCCTCGCCGACCCGGGCGACGAAGGCGTTGAACCGGTCGCGCCCGACCGCGCGCGCCGCTTGGTCGCCTTCCGGCAGGGGCGCGTTGATCATCAGCTCGTAGCGGATGAACAGAGCGAGGGATTCGAGCAGGACATGGCCGTCGCGCTCGATCCGACCGAGCGCCAGGGAGTGGCGGTCGAGCCGCCCACAGAACCTTTCCTCGAGCTCGCCCGCCGCGCGGCGGTTGAGCCAGGCGGTCAGCGCGTCGGCAAGGATGGAAGACCTGGAGACGCCCGGCCTGGCGGCGAGCGCTTCCAGCCGTTTGCTCAGATCCTCGGGAAGGAAGAGCTGGTGCCTGATCCTGCGCGCGCGCATCGCCACCGCCCCTCAGAAGCTCGGAAGCGGGTCGCGGCCCGCCCCCTCGTTCATCGCATGGGCGCCGACGACGGCGCCGAGATCGCGCACTCCCGCCATCACCCGGGCGTCGGCGGCCGCGTCCAACTCGTCGTCGATCCCGAGCGGATCGGCCGGCGCCGTCTCGGCGGTTTTGGCGGGTGCATCCTCGCCGAGGCCCGGATGGCGCTGCTGCTGAAGGCCGCCTTCGTCCTCGCCGGCGCCGCTCTCCGCCCGCGCCGAGAGCCGGCAATCGGGCGCGCGCACGAGGCCGCCCCAGTCGTCCGGGCGTGCCGCCGGGCGGTCGGCATAGCCGGAGTCGAACAGCGCGGGCGGCTCGAGCAGCCGCGCGCGGAAATTGCAGTCCTCATAATGGCGGAGCTTCCGGGCACGGAGCGGCGCCATTCCCGAGATCAGCACCAGCTCCTCGCCCGGCGGCAGCTGCATCACCTCGCCAGGGGTCAGCAGCGGACGGGCGGTCTCCTGGCGGCTGACCATGACATGCGCGAGCCAGGGCGCGAGGCGATGACCGGCATAATTGCGCATCGCGCGCTGCTCGGTCGCCGTCCCCAGCGCGTCCGAGATGCGCCTCGCGGTGCGCTCGTCGTTGGTCGCGAAGGCGACGCGCACGTGGCAATTGTCGAGAATGGAGTTATGCTCGCCATAGGCCTTCTCGATCTGGTTCAGGGACTGGGCGATCAGGAAGGCGCGCACGCCATAGCCGGCCATGAAGGCCAAGGCGGTCTCGAAGAAGTCGAGCCGCCCGAGCGCCGGAAACTCGTCGAGCATCATCAGCAGCCGATGCCGACGCTCGCCTGCCCCCTGCCCTTCGAGCCTCTCCGTCAGCCGGCGGCCGATCTGGTTGAGCAGCAGCCGCACCAGCGGCTTGGTCCGGCTGATATCGGACGGCGGAATGACCAGATAGAGCGAGACCGGCCGTCCGGACTCGACCAGGTCGGCGATCCGCCAGTCGCAAGCCGAGGTTACCGCCGCCACCGTCGGGTCCCGATAAAGGCCAAGAAAGGACATGGCGGTCGAGAGTACGCCCGAGCGCTCATTGTCGCTCTTGTTGAGCACTTCGCGCGCGGCCGAGGCGACGACCGGATGGACGAAGGGCGCGTCGGGAGTCCCAAGATGGTTGGTGGTCATCATTCGGCGCAAGGTGGCGACGAAGGTCCGCCGGGGATCCGAGAGGAAGCTGGCGACGCGCGCCAGGGTCTTCTCCTCCTCGGCATAGAGGATGTGGAGGATCGCCCCGACCAGCAAGGCATGCGAGGTCTTCTCCCAATGGTTGCGCCGCTCGAGCGCGCCTTCCGGATCGACCAGGATATCGGCGATATTCTGGACGTCGCGCACCTCGTGCGCGCCGCGGCGCACCTCCATCAGCGGATTGTAGCGGGCCGAGCGGGCGTCCGTCGGATTGAACAGCAGGCAGTGCGAGAAGCGCGAGCGCCAGCCCGCGGTCAGCGTCCAGTTCTCGCTCGTTGCGGCGGAACCCGGCGCGCGCGCCGAGGCGGCTGTCCAGGCCGAAGGCGACCTGCGCGACCTTTCGGCGCTCCGCCCAGGACGCGGCGAGGCGGTCGGCGCCCATGCCGTCGCCTCCATGGACGAGGACCATGTCGGCGACACGATCGCGAACCTTGTCGAGCGTCTCCCAGATGCTGTCGGCGAACGTCCTGGCATCCTCGGCCGTCGCGAACGTCAGGCGGCCGCCCGCGAAAACGACCGGCGTCCCCTGCGGCATGGCGGCGCTGCGCCGCGCTTCGGAACGGGCCCGAAGGAAGTCGCGGCCCTCGACGACGGCCGAGGTCAGGCCGCGCGAATGATTGAGCCGGGAGCCGCCGGCCGGCCGCCAGGACGAACCGGTCTCGGTCAGATAGAGCGATGCGGCGACCTCGCGAAAGGCCTCGAGGCCGAGCATGGCGACCTCGGCCGCGCGCGCCCGCTCGATCTGGGATTCGAGCTCGCTCGTGTGGACCTCGGAGCCGTCGGCCGAGGCGAGGAGGCAGCGTATCTCGTCGGTGGCCCGATCGATCTGGGCAATGCGCTTGGCCGCCGCGCGATGGAACAGGTTGACCATACCCCAGGCGAGCTCCTCGGCATCGTCCTCGAGCGCCGTGTCGGGGAAAAGAGCAAAGAGGTCCGACCAGATCGCGGCGAGCGTGTGCGTCACGGCCTCGGGTTCGGGCGGATCGGACGGAGCGGCAGGCCCTGCCCGTTCGATCGTCAAATGGCCAAGCTCGAGCTGTGCGAGCTGGGCTGCAAGAGTGGTGTGCATGACGCGTCTCCCTCGTTCGACGCCGGAAGATCCGGCGCCTGGAGCCCGAGGACCCGGCAGAGCCGCCTGCCCGCACCGCCGCAAGGCGGCGGGGAACTCCCGGCCAAGGCTGGCGCGGGCCGCCGCGCAAAGCGCGGCAACACGGGCCGAAGGCCGGCGGGTTGCGGGAAGGCGGGGCCGGGTCAGGGGCCCCTCTGGCGCCGGAGCCGGCGGCAATCACGGGTGATCTTGGCTACACCTCGGCCGCGGGGCCCCGGTCAGTCGCCGCCTGAAAGGATGTTCGCGAGCGCGGGCGTCACGCCATGTCGGGCGGTCGCCCCTTCCAGAGCTTCGTCGGCTGACTGCGTGAAGATAGGCTTCATGCCGCGTTCCGCATCGGACTCCTCGCCCCGGCGGACCGATCAAGCGATAGAAGGACTCGCGGAGCTCGGAGCAGGTCAGTCAGGTTCCTCCAGCGATCGGCTTCCTCGCGACACGCAAAGGCGCGCCCAACAAGGACGCCGTCCCGTCCGGCCAGTCGGGCGCCCCCACGCAAGCCGGGCTTTTGGGCCCGCTCAGGCTTTGTGTCGCGATAGGCCATTGGGGGGCCGCGCCGGCCGGCCCGACCGGAGCGGGCCGTTTTCTGCGATCAGCAGAAGAGACGCGCTAGGTCGCCCGGCATCGGCTGGGAAATCCACCCCAGCCGGCGGGCATCGCCGGCAGCTCGGCCTTGAGGCTGTCCGGCAGGGAGGGAAACACGTCGATACCCGCCTGCAGTTCCAGGTCGGCCAACGGGACAATGCGGCATCGCGTAGGATTCTCGTTCGAGGCGATGAAGGCGAGCGCGAAACCGCGCGAGGGCACATAGATGGCCTTGAACAGATGCGAAGGCACCTCGATCGTGCCCATCCGCCGTCGCGGAGCACCGAAGATCGGGCCGGTCACGATGAAGATCTCGCCTTCGCCGATGGCGAGATCATGAAGCGCCCCTTCGAGCCCCGCCCACAACCCGCTGTTAAATCCGGGCACTTGCGGCACGATGTTCGTCACCCAATAAGTGTCGGCCTGCGTGGCGCAGGTTGGCGCGTCATTGTCCGGCGTCATATGGCCGCGCGCGAATCCCGTATTGGTCCAGTTGCCGTCGCGAGGCTGCTGCGAAGAGGCGAGCCCTTCCTGCCGGGCGAATGTATATCCCCGCCGGCCAAATCTGTCGGACTGTTCCGACATCTCGCCGGTAAGCCGGTACGAGGTCCAGACCGGGTTACGTCGCGCCGGGGAATAAGAGAGCGCGTAGAAGCTGTGGCAGAAGATAGGCTCGCTCGCCCCGGCCGAGGGGGGCGATGCCGGCGCGCGCCTGTCGAGGTAGAACTGCCGGCATGGCGCGGCCATCGGCGGTGCGGGGTCGGTGCGCGGACATTTGGGCAGAGCCGCTGTTGCGGCCGACGACGCTAGGGCAATCGCGACCGGCAGCAGATAGCGCATTAGCATGACTCGCCTCCCTTCGTCTCACTCGCTCGACACCCTCAGCGCATCAAGCGTCTCGGGCGTGATGGTGCCGGTCACGGCAAGCTGGCGCGCCGCCTGGAAACGGCGCAGCGCAGCGCGCGTCACCGGCCCAACGGTGCCGGTGATCGGCCCCTCGAAAAATCCCTGCGCCATCAGCGCGATCTGCACACGCCGCACGATCGCCGCGAAGCGCTGCGAGCGGCCGGGCAGCGCGGGAAGCGTGCTGTCCGGAGCCGCCGTCTCGGAGGGCGGCGTGGCGCGGAGCTGGCCGGGCGGAGTGGTCGAGCGCGGAATTTCCGGCCCCGCGGGCGGCGGCGGTGGCGATGGCGGAGAATAGACCGGCGGCGGCGGCGCGGGAGCGGGATAGGGATCGTAGCCGCCCGTGCTCGACCGGTGGCTGGTATGGCTCGAATGGCTGTAATGCCCGCCGCCGCCCGAGCGGTGGCTCGAATGGCTGCTGTGGCTCGAATGGCTGCGATGCTGCGCCAGCGTCACGAAGTGATCCTGCTTGAAGGTTTGCAGCAGCGTACCGCTGTTCGGATCGTCGGTGCCGGTGGAGGTCGCCTGCGTGAAGGCGGCCTGTGCGCCATCCTGCGCGCCGAAGCCCGCCGCCAGCAGCGACGGGATCAGGAAACGGGTTGGTCCTGTAGGTGCTGTCATAGCGGCGTCACCTGCGCGTCCTTATCCGGGTGCCATTCGAAAAAGCCGCAACACGCCTCGCGTTCGCGGCAGCCGGCGCAAGCCGGCATGAACTTGCGCTTCCAGTCAGAAATCGAAGCCACCGCGTGGTCGCGGAACGGCCCGGGCACCGAACAGCGCGGGAAATTGAAGAGCTGCGCCGGCACGCCATGCAAAGCCGCCAGCTCCAGAGCCTGCCCAATGGCGTCGAACTTCCCGCGGTGATCGAGATAAAGCGTCGACCAGCGGTTTTTGGCGAAGCCGGTATTTTCGAGCTGCATGATCGACCACATTTCGATAAAGCGCAGCCGCCCCGAGATATGCCGCGCCAGCGCCGGCAGCGCGTCGAGATTGGAGCCGAGCAGCACGGTGCGCAGCTCCACCCGCGCGCCCGCCATGACGAGATGCGCAAAGCTTTCCTCGAGCCGGGCAAAAGCGCCGGCCTTGCCGACGATTTCATCATGCAAACCGGGCTCGGGCGCATAGAGCGGGATTCCCCAGCTCACGCGCCGGTAGAGCGCGTTGCGCAGCCGCGCCACATCCGCCGCCTCGAAATGCTGCGCGTTGCTCAGCACATGGAATTCGAGATCGGGCCGCGCCGCCAGCACGCGCTCCATCATGCCGAGCAGCGCATCCTTATACAGCGTCGGCTCCCCGCCCGAGACGCCGATCAGCGTGCCCGGCTCGGCCAGGAGGCAAGCTTCCTCGAACGGGCCGAAGCGGTCGACATGCGTTTTCTTCGGCGGCTGCGAGCACATCACGCACAGCTGGTCGCAGCGCTCGGTGACGAGCAGCGTATTGTGCGGTGAGCCCGCGCGCAGGATGCGCTCGATGCGCCCCGGCCTCTCGGCGGCCGGATGGACCAGCACCACGTCACCGTCGAGATCGCCGGCCGGAACGCCGTCGATCGCGATGAGCCCGCGCGGACCGGCGAAGGCCGCGCCGTCCGGATCCTCGCCGACAAGATAGGAGTCGGCGGGAGCCAGGGCGCCGTCGCGCGCGACGCGGAGCCGCGTCACGAAGGGCCGCTTGGCTTCCGCCTCGGCCGGAAGAACCAGCGGAATCATAGACGAACCCCCAACGCTGGCGGCGTTCCCGGCAAACGCAGCCAGCGGCTGAGCGACCAGCGCACGGCCGGATCGTCTTCGTAGATGAGCCGGAAGATGAAATCGAACAGGTGCCGGTGCTTGCGGCAGAATTCGGTTTCGGGGCGCGGCAGATCGACGCGCCCGTAGCGGGCGATGTCGTCGACAAGATCACGCCCGCAGAAAGGCTGGAAGGCGCAACGCTGGCAGGCCGGGTCGAACTGGTTGGTCGAGGCGGCGTTGAGCTGCGCGCGCGCCTCACTATCCCAGCCGGTGGCGACGTCGCCGATAGCCAGATCGATGACTCCGGAGCGCGACAGCATCCGCGCCTCGTCGGTGGGGTAAACCTGGCCGTCATGATCGACCACGATGTAATCGACGCCAAGCGGGTTCGGGTTGCGCAGATCGACATGCCGGTCCGCACCCGGCTGGAAGATCCGCCGCAGGCAGATACTGAAATAGGTCTCTTCCAGCACCCGCGTCCGGTCCGCCCAGTTGTGCGCGATGATCGCCCGCACGAAGCGCTCGTAATAGCCGCGCCACGCCGCGCCCTGTTCGCGCGAGCCGCTGTGCCGCTTGCGGGCGAAGCCCTGGTAATTGATCGGGCGCAGGAAGATGCTTTCCAGCCCGAATCCCGCATAGGCGTCGATTAGCGCGTCGGGCGCGGGCGGATCGAGCGGATCGACGGTCGGCAGCGCCGACACCTTGTGCGGCCCGTAGCGCTCGATGATATTGCGCAGGTTCTCGAGGAAAGCACCCGTGGCGGCTTCGCCGCCCGTGCGTTGCCGTTCATGCGTGGCGAAATCCCCATCCAGCGACGTGCTGACATAGAGATTGGGCCGGTCGAGCAGCCCCAAGATCTCGGGCGAGAGCTTCTGCAGGTTCGTGCAGATCACGAATTGCGCCTCGGCGAGCTCGCCGGTGGCGAGCCGCGCCTCGCAATGCTCCACCACCGCGCGGATCAGGTCCGGCCGCAGCGTCGGCTCCCCGCCCTGGAACTCGATCTTCACGCGCTCGGCCTCGAGCCCGTCGATCAGCCCCAACACCGCGGCGAGGGTTTCGTCCGTCCAGTCGAAGCCGCGCGCGCCTTCATTGGCGCGCGAGACCTGGCAGTAGCTGCAACTGAGATTGCAGCGCAGCGTCGGCACGAGGATAAGATAATCGAGCGGCCCCGCCCGCGTCAGCCGCTCGGCGACATTGTAGGCATGCGACGCATGGCCGAGCGCGTCATCCCCGGCGAGAAGATGTCCCTCGCGTGCGAGAAAAGCGCGGTCTTCGGTGGTGAACGCCTCGCCCGCAAGCCGGTCGAGAAATTCGGCCGGCGCCGCGAAGAACCGGCCGCCATCCCCGACACACAATGCCTGCTCCCGCAGGGGCGCCGTCCGCAGGGGGAGGAAGGCGGTCACCGCACCAGCGCGTCGATGACGGCGGCGCGGCGGCTTGCGCCGCGCGCGTGCAGCGCCTCGTTGGCGAGGGCGCTGCGCCAGATCAGCCGCAGCGCCGACTCATCGCGCTCGACAGCGGCGAGCTGCGCCGCCACGCGGTCCACCGTTACGGCGATGTCGGGATAAAAGCGCTGCACCCATTCGCCGGCGCGCCGCGCCATCGCGAATTCCGCTTCATGCGTGCAGATCGCCGTAGCCAGAGCGACTCTCCCCCAAGCCGCAAAGTTACGCGTCGAACAGCGCGCCAACAAGCGCGATTTCGACCGAGCGCGATCAAGAATTCTTCACGATTGCGCCCGCGAAGGACTCAAGTAATGTAACTGTACGGCCAGACAGGGGGAGTCGCCGCGTGCCAGACAAACTCGGAATTGCGGGCGGCCGCAACGCGGCGCGCGGCCACGTCGCAAGGTGCGGTCCCACCGCAGGGTGCGGGCTGGGCGCATGGTAACGCCCGAGCCTCCGCCCTTTCGCGCGCCGAATGTCCAGACGGTCAAAAACCCCGACAATGGCTGTGCGATCTGGGGCACCATCGGCATCGTTCTGCTGCTGATCTATGCCGCCAGCCGCTGTTCGACCGGCACCTCCGGGACCAACGTGGCCGACGCGATGAACACCGCCAACGCGGACATGACGAATTCGATAGCCGCCCAAACCCCGCCACCCGTCGAGCCGCTGAATGCCGCCAGCATCGCCCGCGGCGCTGCGCATTACCGCACCGCCTTCGCCGCCGAGAGCTTCCCCGGCGCCATGATCTACAGCCAGAACTGCTACGATGCGCTGACCCGCGAATTCACCTGGGCGAAGCTCGACCGGTGCGGCGCCTTCGACCAGCTCGCCGCCCGCGCCATCGGCGCCCCCGACGCCTACGCGCCGACGAGCGAGCAGGATTATTTCCAGAGCGAAGCCGCCGCCGGGCGCTACCTCGCCGCCGCCACCGGCGCCGGCCAGCCGGCCGACCAGGCCGACCAGCGCCTGAGCGCGCTGCAGGCGCAGGCGGCGCGCCAGCGCGCGCCCGCGCCAAGGCGGCCGGCGGCGGCGAACGACGATGGTGAACTCGGCAACGCCGTCAGCAACGCGCTGGACGAGGCGGAGGACGAGGCGGTGGGGAATAATTTGGGGAATTGACCGATGAGGAAGGCGAGATATCCGCGTCAGGTGGGTTCGAAATGGCAGAGTCGGACCGGTACCCACCACGATACCTGGCACGAAGCCTTGAAGGACCTGATCTGGCGGCTGTTCGCTGCCCTCGCCGATCTCCACGTCTCGCACGGCTCGTCGCTGCGGCGTATGTCCGCATGGCCGCGCGAGAGGATTGTTTTTGAGGACATTCATGCCGCGCGCAACATGACCTGCCCGAGCTGCAAGGAGGATCGGGAGCCGATCCGGCATTTGCGGATGCTTGCCGGATCCAGCCCAGTGCAAGCGAGCGCATGAAGCTGCCATGGCGGAGCGTAAGGCAAAGGCCCTGCCGCCCGCGCGCGGGACCGATACGGGAGGCGCACGAGGCTCAAATGCGGATCATGCGCCAGCAGACCTGGGCAAGCTGGGCCACCGTCGCATCGACGATCCTTCTTAGCACGGCCC
>DASQJU010000187.1:0-6487 GCA_035630915.1 Allosphingosinicella sp. | reverse complement strand
GCCGGTCGGCGTCGCCGTCCAGCGCCAGACCGATGTCGGCGCCGCTTTCGACCACCGTCCTGCGCAGCAGATCGGGCTCGGTCGACCCGCAGCCGTCGTTGATGTTGAGACCGTTGGGCGAGACTCCGATCGCCACCACCTCCGCGCCGAGTTCCCACAAGGCAGAGGGCGCGACCTCGTAGGCGGCGCCGTTGGCGCAATCGACCACGACCTTGAGCCCGTCGAGCCGCAATTGTTTCGGGAAGGTCAGCTTGGCGGCGTGGATGTAGCGCCCGCGCGCATCCTCGATCTTCTTCGACCGGCCGATCTGCTCGGCCGGAACCAGCCGCGGATCGTCCTCCACGAGCAATTGCTCGATCGCCATCTCGTCCTTGTCCGACAACTTGAAGCCGTCGGGCCCGAACAATTTGATGCCGTTGTCGACGAACTTGTTGTGGCTCGCCGAGATCATCACGCCCAGATCGGCGCGCATCGACTGGGTCAGCATCGCGACCGCCGGCGTCGGCACCGGCCCGACCATCACCACGTCCATGCCGACGCTGGTGAAGCCCGAAATCAGCGCGGTCTCCATCATATAGCCGGAAAGCCGCGTGTCCTTGCCGATGACCACGCGGTGCTTGTGATCCCCGCGAAGGAAGTGCGCGCCCGCGGCCTGGCCGATCCGCTGCGCCATCGCCGCGGTCATCGGCATTTCGTTGGTGCGCCCCCTGATTCCGTCGGTGCCGAAGAACCTTCGCGTCATTTTGTGAATATGCCCCGCAAAACATTTTCCTTGCCGTCGCCCGGAGGGCTGCCGACAAGGGCGTGATAGCGCCAAAGACATGGAAGGGCGATGATTTTGAGACTTTCCCAGCCGACGCGGATCTTCCTCGCCTTGTTGGTCGGCCTCGCCGCCGGCATCGCCGCGGCGTGGAGCGGCGCCTCGTGGGTCGAGAGTAGCGCAGCGATCGCCGAGCCGATCGGCGGCATGTGGCTGAATGCGCTGCAGATGACGATCGTGCCGCTGGTCATCTCGCTGATCATTACCGGCATCGCCGGCGCGGCGGAGGCGGCGCGGGCGAGCCGGCTCGCCGCCCGCTCGCTGGTTCTGTTCGCCGCTTTGCTGCTCACCTCCTCGATCGCGGCGGCTTTGCTCACCCCGCTCCTGCTCAACCTCTTTCCCCTTCCAGTCGAATCCGCCGCGAGCCTGCGCGACGCGTTGTCCGGCACGACGGCGCCCGGCGCCGCTCCAAGCTTCGCCGATTTCCTGCGCTCGATCGTCCCGACCAACCCGATCGCGGCGGCGTCGAACACCGCGGTGCTGCCGCTGATCGTCTTCGTCCTGGTCTTCGCCTTCGCCATGACCCGGCTGCCCAAGACGCCCCGCGCCACCCTGGTCGGCTTCTTCCAGGCGATCGCCGACACGATGCTGATCGTGATCAACTGGGTGCTCTGGATCGGCCCCGTCGGGGTCCTCGCTCTGGCCTATGTCGTCGGCGCCCGCGCCGGGGGCCCAGCCTTCCATGCGCTGGCCCATTATGTGCTGATCGTCAGCGGCGTCGGCACCGTGATCTGGCTCGCCGCCTGGCCGCTCGCCCTCGTCGGCGCCAGGATCGGTCCGTTGCGCTTCACCCGCGCGGTCACTGCGAGCCAGGCGCTCGCCTTCTCGACCCAGTCCTCGCTCGCCTGCCTGCCGGCCATGCTGCGCGCCGCGGGCAAGCTCGACGTGCCGGTCGGCGCCTCGGGCATCGTCCTGCCGATGGCGGTCGCCGTCTTCCGCGCGACCGGGCCGGCGATGAACCTCGCGGTCGCGATTTACATCGCCTACTGGTTCGGCTTCACGCTGACGCCGATGCAGCTGACGCTCGGCGTGCTCGCCGCCGCGACCACCACCATCGGCGCGGCCGGCATTCCAGGCCAGGCGACCTTCTTCGCCTCGATCGCGCCGATCTGCATCGCCATGGGCCTGCCGATCGAGCCGCTCGCCTTGCTGATCGCGGTCGAGACCCTGCCCGACCTCATGCGCACGCTCGGCAATGTCAGTATGGACGTCGCCGCCACCGCCACCGTCGCCCATCGCAGCGGCTTCGACGCCGATGACGCCGCGACGCAGGAGGACAAGCTGCTGGAGGAAGGCGCATGAATTGAGAAGGTCGCCACGCCCACTGACGTGGCTGCGAGCTGCGGGGCAGCTCGCCCCTTCTCAACGTACACGCTAAGCTATTCGCTGCTCGGGCGGTGGTACGGAGGTGCAGTCGATGAAATACCGAAATCTGGGCCAGAGCCTCAAGGTCTCCGCGATCGGCATCGGCTGCATGCCGATGGTCCGCGGCGGCAATATCACCTACGGCGGCGACGCGTCGCACGACGAATCCATCGCCACCATCCATCGCGCAATCGATCTCGGAATCACCTTCTTCGACACCGCCGAAATGTACGGCCCCTTCTCCAACGAGGAGCTGGTCGGCGAGGCGATCAAGGGCGGCCGCGAAGGCCTCGTCATCGCCACCAAGTTCGCACTGCGCTGGGATGGTACGAATCCGGTCGGCTTCGACGGCAGCCCGGAAAATGCCCGGCGCGCCTGCGAAGGCTCGCTGAAACGGCTCGGGATCGACACGATCGACCTGTTCTATCAGCACCGCGTCGACCCGAACGTTCCGATCGAGGACACGGTTGGCGGGATGGCCGAGCTGGTGAAGGAGGGTAAGGTGCGCCACCTCGGCCTCTCCGAGGCGGGCCCCGAGACGATCCGCCGCGCCGCCGCGGTCCACCCGATCGCCGCGCTGCAGAGCGAATATTCCCTGTGGGAGCGCGACGTGGAGGCTGACATTCTTCCCGTCTGCCGCGAGCTCGGCATCGGCTTCGTGCCCTACAGCCCGCTCGGGCGCGGCTTCCTCACCGGCCAGTTCTCGAAGCTCGAGGACCTTCCCGCCGACGACTGGCGCCGCAACGATCCGCGCTGGTCGGAGGAGAATTTCGCCGAGAACCTCAAGCTGGTCGACACGGTCCGCGCGGTCGCCGGGCGCCACAATGTCAGCCTCGCCCAGGTCGCGCTCGCCTGGCTGCTGGCGCAGGGCGAGGACGTGGTCCCCATTCCCGGCGTCAAGCGCCGCGCCACGCTTGAGGACAGCGCGTGGGCCGCGGATCTCCAGCTGACTTCCGAGGATCTTGCCGACCTCGAAACAGCCCGGGCCGTCTCCGGCGCGCGCTACAACGAAGCGGGCATGGCCCGCGTCAGGATCTAGCGCCTATCTCGGATCCCACGCGTGGGGCAGTTGGCCTTCCTGGGGCTGGCGATAGCGGTCGCGAAGCCGCGTCTGCCTGTTCTCCAGGCTCTGGCGCACGCCGTCGATCCACACCGCGTCGACCCCGGTCGACAGCTCGAGCGGATCGCCGTCCCACACGACCACGTCGGCGCGGCGGCCCGGGCGCAGCGAGCCGATCTCGTCGCCCATGCCCACCGCTTCGGCGGCCGAGGCGCTGATCGCCTGGAACGCCTGGCCCCAGCTGAGGCCGGTATGGCCCGGCACCCGGCCGATGGCGACGAGGTTGCCGGCATATTGGGTCGACAGCCGGACCTGTCGCGTCTCGTCGTCGTTGAGCATCCCGATCGCGACATTGACCCCCGCCGCGCGCATCCGGCCGATATTCGATTGGGTCGCCGAAATCTGCTCGAAGCTCGCCGGCAAATCGTTGAGCGCATTGGCGATCACCGGCACGCGGGCCGAAGCGATTTGCTGGGCCACGCGCCAGCCCTCGGTCGCGCCGACCAGGACGATGCGCAGATTGGCGAACTCGCGCTTTAGCGCCAGCACCTGGAGGATGTCGCTGGCCCGCTCGACATGGACCAGCAGCAGCTGCCGTCCCTGCAGCACCGGCACGAGCGCCGCCGCGTCGAAGCGGGTCAGCAGCACGTCGTCGCTGCGCTGCGTGCCGGGCAGCAGGTACGGATTCTCCGCCAGATCCTCGGGCGGCGCGGTCGAGGGCGTTCGGGCGGTGCCGCGCGCGCCGATCGGCAGCCTCAGGTCGCGCGCCTCGCGCAAAGCGTTGCGCAGCAGAACGTGCGCCGAGGCGCGGCTGCCGCCGGCGTCGCGCGCGCCCTCCTCGCCGAGCTCGATGAATTGGAAGACGCGGGCCCGGGTGATCGGCTGCATATCGCCGCCGAGATCGATCACCGCGCCTTGCCCGGCGAAGATGCTCCGCGCGGTGGAGGGCGACACGACGGCGCGGGTCACGCCAGCGGCCCGGCTGACGGCGATCGAGGTCGCCTCGGGGTTGATCGCCGGCGCAACGTCGATCGCCGCGCTGAACGGCGAATTGGCCGCCTGGGTGTCGTTGGTCCCGTCGACCGCGTCGACCTCGACCAGGCCGATCTGCGAGAAGCCGGCGACGACGCCCGGAGTCACCCACTTGCCGCGCGCGTCGATCACCGTCGCGCCCGCCGGCACGGCGACATTCGCCCCGGCCGCGACCACCCGTCCGTCGCGGATCACGACGGTGCCGCCGTCGATCGGCTCCGACCCGTCGCCGATCACGACTCGTCCGCCGGTGAAGGCGATGGTCTCGGCGGAGGCTGGGACGGCGGCGAGCGCGGCGATCCCCGCCAGCAGGAGTGCGAGCCGGCTCAATGGACGTCTCCTTCACCCGGCTGGCCGAGCTCGAAGTCGGTCACCGGCCGCCGCCGCGGGTCGTTCATGTCGTACATCAGGGCGCCGTCGATCCAGACCTGCTGCGGCCGCGTGTAGACGCTGAAGGGGTTGCCGTTCCACAGCACGACGTCGGCGCGCTTCCCGGCGCGCAGGCTCCCGGTCTGGTCGGCGATTCCGAGCGCGGTCGCCGGATTGATCGCCAGCCAGCGCCAGGCGACCTCGTCGGAGATCTGGATCCCCATCCGCCGCCCGTCGGCGAGCGCCTTGGCCGCCTCCTGGTTCAGCCGCTGGATGCCGTTCGCGTCGTCCGAATGGACGATCGCGCAGGCGCCGGCATTGTGGACCATCGGGATGTTCTCGTTGACCGCGTCATAGGCTTCCATCTTGAAGCCCCACCAATCGGCCCACATCGCGGCGCAGGTGTCCGCGGTTCGCAGCAGATCGGCGATCTTGTAGGCCTCGACCGCGTGGTGGAAGCTCGCGATGTGGAAGCCGAACTCGCGCGCCATGTCGAGCATCAGCGCCATCTCGTCGGCGCGGTAGCAATGGTTGTGGACCAGCATTCGCCCGTCCAGAACCTCGACCAGCGTGTCGAGCTGCAGGTCGCGCGCGCTGTTGGGCTCGCGGGCGCGGCGCTCGCGATATTCGATCGCGCGCTGCCAGGTCGCGCGCATCATCGCGATATTGCCCATCCGCGTCGAAGGCATCTGGTTGCGGCCGCCATAGACTCGCTTGGGATTCTCGCCGCAGGCGATCTTGAGCCCGCGCGGCGCGCCGGGGAAACGCATCGACTGGACGGTGCGGCCAGGGACGTTGCGCAGGGTCACGCCGCGGCCGCCGAACAAATTGGCCGATCCGGGCAGGATCTGAAGCGTGGTGATCCCGCCATTGGCCAGCGCGCGGCCGAAGCCGGGGTCCTGCGGCCAGACGCTGTGCTCCGCCCAGACCTCGGCACGAACCGGACCGGTCGCCTCGTTGCCGTCGCTGTGCGCCTCGACGCCGGGGCTCGGATAGTCGCCGAGGTGGGAATGGACGTCGATCACGCCCGGCGTGACCCACAAGCCGCGCCCGTCGACCCGCGTTGCGCCATCGGGGATCGGCGTGTCCGCCCCGCCGACCGCCTGGATCCGGCCGTCGACCATCACCAATGTGCCGTTCTCGATCCGCGCGCCCTCGCCGTCGTAGATCGTCGCGCCGGTGATCGCAGTCGGGACGCCCGCATAAGGGTGGTAGGTCGAGGGGTAAGGATCCTCCGGCGGCACGTAACGCGCCGGAGCGGCCTTTTGCGCCGGCGCCGAGGCGCTCTGCGCCTCACCCTGGCTTCCGGCGCAGGCGGCGAGCACCGCCGCCGCCGCCAGCCCCGCAAGCGCGCCCCGCACCTTACTTAACACCGTGCATCCACCTCTTGAGGAACGGTGAAAGCAGAAGCAGGAAGGCACCGATCGCCGCCGAAATCAGGCCGATATTCCAGAACACGCCGGCATAGGTGTTGAGGCTGACCTGGAGGTTGGTCACCTGTCCGCCGACCGTCTCGACACTGGCGACCTGCGCGACGACGCCGGCGACATACTGCGCGCAGCTGATCGACAGGAACCAGACGCCCATCATCATGCCGACGATGCGCGCGATCGACAGCTTGGTGATCATGCTCAGCCCGACCGGCGAGATGCACAGCTCCGCCGCCGAGTGGATGAAGTACAGGCCCGCCAGCCACCAGACGCCGACCTTGAAGTCGGGCCCGGCGAAGCTGGTGCCCCAGACCAGGAACAGGAAGCCGACCCCGACCCCGATCAGCGCCAGGCCGAACTTGACCGGGATGCCGGGCTCGATGCCACGACGGCCGAGGGTGCGCCACAGCA
>DASQJU010000186.1:0-12871 GCA_035630915.1 Allosphingosinicella sp. | reverse complement strand
GTGGTGAAGCGGCCGAAATATTCTATCGTATATTGATAGCCTTGGCGAACGACCTTGATACCCGAAAACAGGTACAGGAAGACCAGGACGACGAGGATAGTGAAAAACAGTGTCATTGGGACCCCTCCCGAAGCTGCAGATATCATGTAGACAAACAGGGCGTCTTCCAAGCAGAATCGGACACGCATATGGACCAGGCCGAACTCCGCCGCTGCCGCTCGCTGCTGTTCCTCCCAGCGTCCAACCCGCGCGCGATCGAGAAGGCGCGCACGCTGGACGCGGACATGATCGTGCTCGACCTCGAGGATGCGGTGAAGGACGAGGACAAGGCCGCCGCCCGCGAGGCTGCCTCGGCGGCGACTCACGAAGGGTTCGGGGATCGCCCCGTCGCAATCCGCATGAACCCGACCGGCTCGGTCCATTATGGCGAGGACGTGGTGGCGATCCGGCGCTCGGCGGCCGATTTCGTCATCCTCCCCAAGGTGGAATCGGCCAAGCAGGCGGTCGATGCCGTCTGGCTGGTGCAAAAGCCGGTCCTGGCGATGATCGAGACTCCGCGCGCGGTGATCGACGCCGCCTCGATCGCCTTGGCGGCGCGCGGGCTGGTCGCCGGCACCAACGATCTCGCCGCGGGCCTCGCTTTGCCGCCGGGATCGGGGCGGGCCGGGCTGGTCTACGCGCTGCAGCGCATCGTCCTCGCCGCGCGCGCGGCCGGAATCCCCGCTTTCGACGGGGTTTATAACAGCCTCGCGGATGATGCGGGCCTCGCCGCCGAGTGCGCGGAAGGGCGCGCCTGGGGGTTCGACGGCAAGTCCGTCATCCACCCGAGCCAGATCGAGACCGCGAACCGCGTGTTCACGCCGACCGCGGCGGAGGTCGAGGCCGCGCGCCGGCTGATCGAGGCGTCGTCGGGCGGCGCGCAGCGCCACGAGGGGCGGATGGTCGAGCAACTCCACGTCGACCAGGCGCTTGCCGTCATCGCCAAGGCGAATCGCTTGCCAGCCTGATCGGCGCTCCTTAAGCAGCGCCATGTTCAAGCCGCTCCTCCGCGCCGCCGCGCCTTTCAGCCTCCTCGCCGCCACTCCGCTCGCCGCGCAATCGATCGCTCCGGCCGATCTGCTGCGCCACATCCAGCCGCTGGCGAGCGACGCGTTCCAGGGCCGCGCCCCGGGCTCCGCCGGCGAGCGGCTGACCACCGATTACATCGTCCGCCAGCTCCAGCAGCGCGGCTTCGAGCCGGGCGGGGAGAACGGGACCTGGTTCCAGCAGCTGCGCCTGATCGAAACCGTGCCGGGCCGCAGCGAGGTACGCTTCACCGCACGGGGCGCGCCGGTCGCGATCGACGCAAGCGAGCTGGCGTTGATCGGAGGCCAACCGGTGGTCACCATCGGCGACGCGCCGATCGTTTTTGCCGGCTATGGCGACCAGCCGCCCGGCGCCGAAGTCCGGGGCGCGGTCGTGCTGATCCTCCAGAGCCCGCAAACGGCCAGCCGAGCCGCGCTCAGGTCCAAGGTCAAGGCGCTGGCCGACGCGGGCGCGGCTGCGGTGATCGTAGTGGCCGCTGCCGAGCTGCCCTGGGAGACGGTCTCGCGCGGCTTCGCCCGCGGCAGCACGCGGCTCGAGGCGGACGCGCCGACGATCATCACCGGAATCATGCCGGCCAGCGCGGGGCGGCGGCTGATCGGCGCCTTGCTCGACCAGCCTCCCGGACCGTCCTTCCGCCCTGTGACGCTGCCGGCGCGCGCGTCGATGACCGTCAACACGACGGTCAACCGCTTCGCCACCAACAACGTGCTCGGCCGGCTGCGCGGAAGCGGATCCACGAACGAGAATCTGGTGCTGATGGCCCATTGGGACCATCTCGGCTTCTGCCGGCCCGAGGGCGCGCCTGACCGGATCTGCAACGGCGCGGTCGACAATGCGAGCGGCATCGCGATGCTGATCGAGGTCGCCGGGCGGCTCGCCACAGGCCCGAGGCCGGTGCGCGACGTCATCGTTCTCGCCACCACCGCCGAGGAGGTCGGGCTGCTCGGCGCGACCCATTTCGCCGCGCACCCGACCGTGCCGCTCGCGTCGATCGTCGCGGCGATCAACATGGACACGGTCGCGATCCAGCCCGCGGGAAGCCCGGTCGCGGTGATGGGCCGGGGCCTCGCGCCGCTCGACGCGGCGATCGACGCCACGGTCGCGGCGATGGGCCGGCGGCTCGACAGTGACGACGAGGCGGCCGAGCTGGTCCAGCGCCAGGACGGCTGGGCCTTCACCCGCGCCGGGGTGCCGGCGATCATGGTCGGCGGTTCCTTCTCGGACATGACCCTGCTCGGCGGCTTCCTCCAGGGCCGTTACCACAAGCCCGACGACCAGGCGGACGGGACGCTCGTCCTCGATGGCGCGGCCGAGGACGCCAATCTCACCGTCGCTCTGGCCCGTCGGCTGGCCGATCCCGCAACCTACCAGAGGCCTGCAAGAGCTCCGCAATGAGTGTTGAAATCCCCCTCGGCCTGACCTTCGACGACGTCCTGCTGCGCCCCGCGGAATCGCGCGTGCTGCCCAGCCAGGCCGACACGCGGACGCAATTGACCAAGCAGATCGCGCTCAACATCCCCGTATTGTCCTCGGCCATGGACACGGTGACCGGCGCGGACATGGCGATCGTCATGGCCCAGCTGGGCGGCATCGGCGTGCTCCACCGAAACATGGACATCGAGGAGCAGGCGGCGGCGGTGCGCGCGGTCAAGCGCTTCGAAAGCGGGATGATCGTCAACCCGATCACGATGACTCCGGAGCAGACGCTGGCCGACGCGCTGGAGCTGATGAAGCGGCATAACATCTCCGGCATTCCGGTGACCGAGAAGGGCGGGAAGCTGGTCGGCATCCTCACCAACCGCGACGTGCGCTTCGCCGGCAATCCGCGCCAGCCCGTCGCCGAGCTGATGACCGCCGAGAATCTCGCGACGGTGCGCCCCGGAGTCGGCCAGGAGGAAGCGCGCCGGCTGCTCCACCAGCGGCGGATCGAGAAATTGCTGGTGGTGGACGAGGAGGGCCGCTGCGTCGGCCTGATCACCGTCAAGGACATCGAGAAGGCCGTCGCCTCTCCCGACGCAACCAAGGATGCAGGCGGGCGGTTGCGCGTCGCCGCAGCGACGACTGTCGGTGATGCGGGCTTCGCGCGCAGTCAGGCGCTGATCGACGCCGAATGCGACCTGATCGTGATCGACACCGCGCACGGCCACAATGTCGAGGTCGCGGCCGCGGTGGAGCGGATCCGCAAGCATTCGAACGCGGTGCAGATCGTCGCCGGGAACGTCGCCACCGCCGAAGCGACCAAGGCGCTGATCGGCGCCGGCGCCGACGCGGTGAAGGTCGGCATCGGGCCGGGCTCGATCTGCACCACGCGGGTCGTCGCGGGCGTCGGCGTGCCGCAGCTGACGGCGGTGATGGAATCGGCCGAGGAAGCGTCCAGGAGCGGCACTCCGGTGATCGCCGACGGCGGCCTCCGGAGCAGCGGCGACGTCGCCAAGGCGCTGGCCGGCGGCGCGGCGGCGGTGATGATCGGCTCATTGCTCGCCGGCACCGAGGAGGCGCCCGGCGAGACCTTCCTCTACCAGGGCCGCGCCTACAAATCCTATCGCGGGATGGGCTCGGTCGGGGCGATGGCGCGCGGTTCGGCCGACCGCTATTTCCAGCAGGACATCAAGGACCAGCTCAAGCTGGTTCCGGAGGGAATCGAAGGCCAGGTCGCCTATAAGGGCCACGCCCGGGATGTGATCCACCAGCTGGTCGGCGGGGTGAAGGCGGCGATGGGCTATACCGGCGCGGCCACGATAACGGAGCTTCAGCAGAAGGCCCGGTTCGTCCGCATCACCAATGCGGGCCTGCGCGAAAGCCACGTCCACGACGTCACGATTACGCGGGAGGCGCCTAATTACCCTTCGCGCTGAGCCGCTTGGCGCGCGCTTTTTCTTGCCTTCGGCGGCGGGATGGTGAACCCTGACCGGGCCGGCGCCGTTCGGCCGGCGAGAAGAGGGGGAATGCGCATGAAGATCATCTCCTGGAAGACCGCCACCGCCGCGATCACGCTCGCCGCGCTCTCGGGCTGCACCAACGTCTCGAGCCTCGACTGCAACGAAATTGCCGAACAGGCGAAGCGCATCTCGGAGCAGCAACCGGTCAAGATCCAAACCCTCGCGAACGTCCACGAGACGGCCCGCGCCGAACATGAAGCGAAGTGCGAGGGCAATGCGACGATGAGCGACGGATCGACCGGAACGCTCTATCTGCGCGCCTATGAGGAGAACGGCAACACGATGGTCGCCTATCAGGGCACGCCCTATCCATAGCGCCAGCCCGGAGCGGCCGTGACGCCGTCGGCGCGCACGCAGGCCGCGATCGAGCTGCTCGACGAGATTATCGAGGCGGCCCGGGGCGGCGGCGCGGCGGCGGACACGCTCGTCTCGCGCTATTTCAAGACGCGCCGCTATGCCGGCTCCAAGGACCGGCGCGCGGTCCGCGATCTCGTATTCCGGGCGATTAGAAGGGCAGGGGAGCGTCCCGTCTCGGGGCGGGCCGCGATGCTCGGTCTCGCGCAGGACATGCCCGAGCTGCTGGACACGTTCGACGGCTCACCGCACGGCCCGGCGAGCCCGGAGGCGGACGAGCCGGCTGCCGCGCCGGGCATTGCGCCGGCCTGGATCGTCGATCGGTTCGACCCCGCGATCACGGGCGCCGAGCTGGAGGCGCTGCTCGGCCGCGCGCCGCTCGACCTCCGGGTCAACCGCCTCAAAGGCTCGCGCGCCGATGCGCTGGCGCAGATTCCGGATGCCGAGCCGTCCCCGCTCTCGCCGCTCGGGCTCCGCCTTCCCGACGGTCGCCGCGTTGAGGAGAGCGATGCGTGGCGCGACGGGCTGATCGAGATTCAGGACGAAGGCAGCCAGCTTCTCTGTCTCGGCTGCGAAGCCAGCCCGGATATGCTGGTGGTGGACCTTTGCGCCGGTGCGGGCGGCAAGACCCTGGCGCTCGCCGCCGAAATGGCCAATTCCGGGCGGATCGTCGCCAGCGACACGGACCGCGGCCGGCTCGCACGGATGGACCCGCGCCTCCAGCGGGCCGGCGTGACCATCGTCGAGCCGAAGCTGCTCGATCCGGCCAGGGAACAGGCGATGCTCGTGGACCTGGCGGGGCAGGCCGATCTGGTGCTGGTCGACGCGCCCTGCTCCGGCAGCGGCACCTGGCGGCGCAATCCGGAGACAAGGTGGCGGCTGACGCCGGAGCGGCTCGACCGGCTCACGGCACTTCAGGCGCGGCTGCTCGACATCGGCGCGACCTTGCTGAAACCCGGCGGCCGCATGGTCTATGCGGTCTGCTCGCTGCTTTCGAGCGAGGGGCGCGACCAGGCCGCATCGCTGACCGCCCGTTCATCGCTGGTTCCTGAGCCGGTGCCGATAGCGGCCGGAACGCCCTCGGGCACCGGATTGCTGCTCACCCCGGCGCGGGACCAGACGGACGGCTTTTTCGTCGCGCGCTGGCAGCGGCCGTGCTAGATGAAGCGCAAGAGTGAGATGGAGTTTGTGATGCGCCTTACGCCGATTTTCCTCACGGTCGCGATCGCCGCGGCGACCATGGCCAGCGCCGGCCAGGGCCAGCGCCCCGACGACCAGATCGATCCGCGCTCGTCCACGCTGGTCCAGCAGGCCGAAGCGCAGCGGACCGCAGGCCGCCTGGACGAGGCGAACGACCTGCTCGAAACCGCGCTGGCGGTCGATCCGCGCAACCGCGGCGCCTATATCGCGCTCGGCCGCGTCGCCCAGGCCCAACGAATGCCGGGCAAGGCGGTGCGTTATTATGCCGATGCGCTGAGGATGGAGCCCAACGACATCACCGCGCTGACCGGCCAGGGCGAGGCCTATGTCCAGCGCGGCGCGTTGGAGCGCGCGCGACGCAATCTCGAGCGGGTCCAGACCCTGTGCGGACGCAATCCCTGCCCGCAGGCGCAGCAGCTCGCGGCTGTGATCCAGCGCGGCCCGCCCGCGGACGTGCTGGCGGCGCAGCGGCCCGAGCAGGGCGCACCGCCCGCGACGCCGGCACCGCGGCCTAACTGAGCAGGCGCGCCAGCGCGACGAAGTCGTCGACGGCGAGCGTTTCCGCACGCCGTTCGCTGTCGATTCCGAGCGTCTCGAGCGCCTCGACCGCACCCGGCAGACTCGCGAGCGAGCGGCGCAGCATCTTGCGGCGCTGGCCGAAGGCGGCGGCGGTCAGCCGCTCGAGCGTTGCCGCTTTCACGCCTTCGGGCTGGGTCGCCGGAACGATGTGGACCACGGCGGACATCACCTTGGGCGGCGGCACGAAGGCGGATCGATGGACCTTCAGCGCCAGCTTGGCCGTGCTGCGCCACTGGGCGAGGACGGCCAGACGCCCGTAGGCGGCCGTGCCGGGCCGGGCGACGATCCGCTCCGCCACTTCCTGCTGGAACATGAGGGTCAGCGAGCGCCAGCGCGGCGGCCAGGCCTCGCCGCCCAGCCAGCGCACCAACAGGGCCGTGCCGACATTATAGGGCAGGTTGGCGACGATATGGGCATCATCGGGGGGCGCGACCTCCAGCGCGTCGCCCTCGACGACTTCAAGGCGACCGGGCGCCGTTTCGCCGAGCTCGGCGAGCGCCGGCAGGCAGCGCCGGTCGCGCTCGACCGCAATCACCTTCGCGCCGGCGCGCAACAGCGCGCGCGTCAATCCGCCGGGGCCCGGTCCGACCTCGTAGACGATTTCGCCGTCGAGCGGGCCGGGCACCTTCGCGATGCGGTCGAGCAATTGTTCGTCGAGCAGGAAATTCTGGCCGAGCGCCTTTGACGCGCTGAGTCCGTGACGCGCGATAACCTCGCGCAGCGGCGGAAGGCTCACGCTTCGGCGAGCCGGCGCGCGCACTCGCCCGCGGTGCGGATCGCGGCGATCATCGCGCCCGGATCGGCCAGGCCCTTGCCGGCGATGTCGAAGGCGGTGCCGTGATCGGGCGAAGTGCGGACGATCGGCAGGCCGAGCGTGACGTTGACCCCCTCGTCGAAATGGAGCGTCTTGAGCGGGATCAGCCCTTGATCGTGGTACATGCACAGGGCCGCATCATAGGTGGGGCGGCGCTGAGCGCTGAACATGATGTCCGGCGCCTGCGGGCCGAACGCGTCATAGCCTTCCTCGCGCAGCCGTTCGACCGCCGGGGCGATGATCTCGATCTCCTCGCGGCCGAGCGTGCCATCTTCACCGGCATGCGGGTTGAGCCCGGCCACCGCGAGACGCGGGCTGGCGATGCCGAACTGGCGCTGGAGGCCACGGATTGCGGCGCGGCCCTTGGTGACGATCCGCTCCACGCTGATTAGCTCGCTGACCTCGCGCAGCGGAATATGGGTGGTCACGGGGACGACCTTGAGGCTCGGGCCCATCAGCATCATCGCCACCAGCTCGCTCGCCACGCCGCAGCGCTCGGCGACGAATTCGGTCTGGCCGGGATGGACGAAGCCGATCGCGTAGAGCTGCGCCTTTGACACGGGGCCGGTGACCAGCGCCGAGGACGAGCCCGCGCGGGTCAGACCGACGGCGAACTCGAGCGCGTCGAGCGAGTTGCGCGCGCCTTCGAGATCGGGGCGTCCGGGAACGACTTCGGTGTCCGATTTGACGCGCAGGATCGGCAGCGCCATTTCGAACGCGGCGATGGCTTCGGCAGGGTCATCGATGACCGCGACTGGGCCGTCCCAGACCGCTCGAACCGCCGAGACGCTGCCGACGGCGAAGAACGGTGGTACGGCGTGGCGGCGGCGCTCCTCCCAGCTTTTGGCGATGACCTCGGGACCGATCCCCGCCGGATCGCCCAGCGCGACGGCCAGAGGCATGTCGGCCGCCTCAGCGATAATCTATCACCGCGTCGCGCCGCAGATCGCGCAGATAGCGCTGCGCCCGGCGGTTGACGCGCTCCTGCTCGATCTGGTTGGTCAACTCAGCCGCGTTCGGGCCGGCGACCGGGGCCGGATCGTCGCGACCACACAGGACGAGGCTGCTGATGCGCTCGCGCGAGCCGAACACCGTCGTCGCCTGACCGACGCTGAGTCCGAGCAACATCGGCTGTAGCGCAGCCGGCAGCTCGCGGACGCGGACGGAATCATTGACGAGCACTTCGCCGCCGAGCGCCCGGCCTGTCGCGGCGGCGCCGCCGCAGCCGCCCATATTCTGCATGGCCGCGCCGAGCTGCTGGACCTTGGCCTGGATCTGAGCGTCGGTCGATCCGGCGGGAAGGTTCAGTGAGATCTGCGTAAGGCTGAGGACGGCGTCGCGCGGATCGGCGACGAGGATCTGGCGCGTGTCGACGAGGGCGATGATCGAAACCCCGCCCGGCACCGGGATCGGTTCGCTGAACGACCCGACCGGCATCTGCCGTACGACCGCGGCAAGCTCGTCGGGGAGCTGGCCGGCGCGGACCCAGCCGAGGTCGCCGCCGACCGCGGCGGTCGAGGCCTCGGAATATTGCCGGGCATAGGCCGCGAACGAGGTGCCACCGCGAAGCTGCTGGAGAATCCGGGCGGCGTTCGCCTGGACCTGGGCCGCGGTCTCCGGGGTGGAGGACATGAAGATTTCGGCGACGTGATATTCGGCCGTGCCCCGTTCGGCGTTCAGCCGCTCCATGAGGAGGCGCACTTCGTCCTCGCCGACGTTGACGAACGGCTCGATCTGACGGCGCTGCAGGCGCTGCCAGGCGAGTTCGCCGTGGATCTGGCGCTTCAGCGAGGATTCGGAGGAGCCGATCGTACGAAGATAGGCGCTGAATTGCTCGGCGGTGCGGTGGAAGCTCGAGGCGAAACGGCTGTAATATTCGTCAATGTCTCTTTGCTCGACCGTGATCTCTTGCTGGTTCGCAGCCTGAATCTGAAGCGTTTCATCGATCAGGTTGCGCAGGATCTGCGCCCGGACGCGCTCGATCTCTTCCGGCGGAATCACGGATTGGCTGGAGGCGATGACCAGCGCGAGGCGATGATCGATGTCGCTACCGGTGATGATCTCGCCGTTGACGACCGCGGTCGCCTTGCGGACACCAGGCTCCTGCTTGCCGACAAACTGGATGTTGCCGGGGATATTGAGCTGGCCCTGGGGCGCTCCGCTCTGTGCCGCCGCCACCATCGACAACACCGGCGCGATCAAAACAATCGCCGCCCTTGGAAACCAACCGAGCTTCATCATTCCTCCAATGAATGCAGGCGACTGCCCTGCCAAAAATCATGTGAACCGCAGCTTAGCGGATTTGCGGCACTCTCTAGCGTCCCAAATTGCGAAGCGCCACCCGGATGAGGAAGGTGTCGCCGCGGCGCGCGTCGCCGCTCGTTTCATAGTCGCGCCGCCAGGTGAAGCCGAGCTCGATGCAGTCGTCGTCGTAGGAGATGCCGAGCCGGTGGCGGATCGGATCGAAGCCGTCGGCGATCGAGAGCGGATCCTCGCGCCGGCTGGTGAGGTCGATCACGGTCGAACCGAAGATCGACCAGTAGCGGGCGAAGCTGACGCGCCCGCCGAAGCGCACCTCCTCGCGGTCTCGCAGGTCCTCGATCGCCGGATCGATGTCGCGGTCGAGCCGCAAATAGCCGACCGTCGCATAGGTCCGCCGCCCGCCGACGGTCGCGTCGACCTCGTTGCGGCGCAGCGCGAAGCTGTCCTTGTCGATGCGGAAGCGGTGGACGAAGGTGACCAGCCGGCCGACCTGGAGCGTGGACCGCCCGACGAAATCGGAGAAGCGGTCCGACAGGCCGGTGCCCGGCGGCAGGATCGTGGCGCGGTTGTTGAGCCGGTAGCTCTGGCCGATCGTGGTGGTGACCGAGATTCCGGGCAGCTCGAAATCCCAGTCGGCGCCGTAGGTCAGGCGCACGCCGTCCTCCCAGCGGTCGTAGCCGGGGAAGCGGTTGAGCGCGAACAGGTTCGAATCCTCGAGGTCGACCGACCGGGCGTCCTCGTTCGGAATGTCGAGATTCTCGGTCGGCGGCGAGGCGACGAACTGGACGCGCGGTGTCAGGCGCTGGGTGCCGCCGAGGAAGGTGCCGATCAGCGGCCAGCGCAGATCGGCGGCGATCGCGCCAATGAAGCGCCCGTTCCAGCCTTCCTGTCCGCGATAGCTCACCGTCTGGGTGAGCAGGGTATCGCTCGCGTGATAGACGTCGCCGCGGGCATAAGCGGTGGTCACCAGCTCGAGGCCGAGCGGCGCGATCATCCGCCGGTCCCACCGCGCTGCGGCGAAGGCGCGCTGGCTGTCCTGCCCCTCGGGCCGGACGATCGCCAGGCTGTTCGCCTGAAGCTCGATCCGGCCGCCGAAGAATGGATCGGCGAACCGCCAGCGCGCATCGATCGCGGGGAGGGCGATCGGCTGGGTTCCGGCGACGTCGGTCAGCCTGAGGCCCTCGAACGCCCAGCCCGCGATCGAGATGTAGGAGTCGACCGTGATCCGCTCGAAATCCGCGACCGAGCGCAGCCGGTCGTCGCGCGAGATGTCGTAGCGGCGCATGAAGGTGCGGTCGGTCGCGTAGCGGCCGGAGAAGGTCACGCTCCAGTCGGGGCTTAGGATGAAGCGCCCACTGCCTTCGATATAGCCTCTGATTCCCTTGTCCTCGCTCAAGGTCGGGGACGCGAGCGGATCGAGCTGAAGGCGCGAGCCGTAGGTCAGGTAGCCGTGGATCTGGAACGCGCCGATTGGCAGCAACTGGCGGTATTGCGCCTCGAGCATCGGCAGCACGCCGGTGAAGACGTGCGGCGTGACGGTGAGGTCGCGGTTGGGCGCGAAGCGGATGTAATAGGGGACGCTGAGCTCGAGACCGTTGCGCCGGCCATAGCGGATCTCGGGCACCAGCAGGCCGCTGCCGCCGCCCTGGCTGCCGTCCGGATGCGACAGGCCGGGCAGACCGAGCACGGGCATTCCGAACAGGTTGAGTGTCGCGCCCTGGTAGGAAATGCGGTGCCGGACCGGATCGTGGGTCACGCGCACGGCGTTGATCTGCCAGGTCGGATCCTTGGGGCAGCCCTCGGGCGTGATCACCGCACAGGCCGTATAGGCGGCGCGGTAGAGCGTGGTGTAGCCGTTGTCCCGCCGCGCCTCGCTCGCCGCGAGCCGGCCACCGTCGGCGAGGACGAGCAGCATGTTCTGCACCACCCCGTCCTTCAGCGTGTCCTCGAGCTGGACGCTGTCGGCATAAGCGGTGTCGCCCTCCGGGCTGATCACGCGCACGTCGCCATTGGCCCGGACCTCGCCGCTTCGGCGGTCCCAGCTGACGCTGTCCGCGCGCAATCGGTAGCCCTCGCGGGTCATACGGACCTCGCCCGAGGCGGTCACCGTGTCGCTTGTCTCTTCATAGATGAGCTGATCGGCGCTGAACGCGACCTCGGCCGGTTCTTCGGCAGCCGGCGGGGTCAGGTCGAGCGCAGGCGGCGGAACGGCTTCGTCGGGCGCGTCGAGGGCCTGCGCGAGGACGCCGCTGGGGGCACACAGCAGCACCGGCAGCGCGGTCCACCAGATCGATTGAAATCTCTTCACAAAAATGCAGCTCTGCCCCAGGCAACGAGCCAGCCTATTGCACCTGAGGCCGCTCCCTGCAATGGCGCCTGATTGTCTTTGGAGGACCAGCAGTGATCAAAGTGAGCTTCGCCGCTTCGCGCCCCTCGGGCGCCTATGCGCTGGCCGTGCCCGTGAGGAGCGAGGAGAATGTCGCGGACCGCTTCGGCGGGCTCGACGATGCGGCGCGCACATTGCTCGCGCGGGCGGCCGACGCCCAGCGCTTCGAGCGCGAGTTGGGCGCGATCGCTGAGGCTTTTGCCAGCGAGGGCGAGACCGTGCGCCGTCTGCTGGCGGTCGGTCTCGGCGCCGATCGGGACGCGCCGGGACTCTACGAGCGCGCCGGCGGCGCCCTCACCGGGCGGTTGCTGACCTCGGGCGAGACCAAGCTGGTCATCGACGTCAGCGGCAGCGGCCTTTCCGCCGAGGAAGCGGCGCGGCTTGCCTATGGCGCGGCGGCGCGCAGCTGGCGCTACGACATCTACCGCACCAAGCTCGGCCGCAAGCAGAAGCCGACGCTCGAGGAGCTGGTCGTGGTCGGCGCCGATGGCGCCAAGGCCGCCTGGTCGCATCTCGCCGCGGTGCTCGATGGGCTCGACCTCACCCGCACGCTGGTGACCGAACCGGCCAACGTGATCTACCCCGAAAGCTTCATCGCCCGCGCCCGTGAAGCGCTGGAGCCCCTCGGCGTCGCGTTCGAAGTGCTCGACGAGAAGGCGATGGCCAATCTGGGCATGGGCGCCCTGCTCGGCGTCGGCCAGGGCTCGGTCCGGCCGCCGCGGCTGCTGGCGATGCGCTGGAACGGCGGCGCGGCGGGCAAGGCGCCGGTCGTCTTCATCGGCAAGGGAATCACCTTCGACACGGGCGGCATCTCGATCAAGCCGGCGCTCGGCATGGAAGCGATGAAGTGGGACATGGGCGGCGCCGGCGCGGTGACCGGCCTGATGAAGGCGCTCGCCACGCGCAAAGCGAAGGCCAATGTGGTCTGCGTCTGCGCGCTCGCCGAGAATATGCCCGACGGCAACGCCCAGCGCCCCGGCGACGTCGTGACGTCGATGTCGGGTCAGACGATCGAAGTGATCAACACCGATGCCGAAGGCCGGCTGGTCCTCGCCGATGCGATGACCTGGGCGCAAGGGGCCTTCAAGCCGGAGGTGATGGTCGATCTCGCCACGCTCACCGGCGCGATGATCATCAGCCTCGGCCATGAATACGGCGGTGTCTTCGCCAACGACGACGGGCTCGCGGCGCAGTTGATCGCAGCCGGCAGCGCGGTTGGTGACAAATTGTGGCGGATGCCGCTCGACGAGC
>DASQJU010000185.1:0-5704 GCA_035630915.1 Allosphingosinicella sp. | reverse complement strand
CCGCGACCAGCGCGAAGGCGACCGCCCAGTAGCGGCGTGGAATGAGGGGGGCGTCGGTCATGCCTGGAGCATCTCCTCAAGCTTCCGGACGGTGTTGAAATTGCGCGCGGTTGCCGGCGAACCGACGGCGCGGTCGACCAGAGCGGGCGTGATCTTCGAGGTGCCGGCGCCCTCCGGATAGTGGAACCAGAGCGCATCGCCGGCTCGGCGGACGCGCTCTCCGTTTCGGCCGCGCGCTTCGATCGCCGCCTCCGCGCTATTGGCCGCCGGCGCCTTCGAGAGGAGGAGCATGACCCGGTTCGGCGGCTCATCCGGAAACGGATTGCCCGCCGCCAGCTTCGCCCATTCGGCGGCGGTCCGAACGATCACCGGCACGTCCATGCCGGATTTCGCATTTATCGCCTTTTCCAGCGCGGCCTCGATCGCCGGGGGCTTGCCGGACGCGGCGAAAACGACGTTACCGCTCTGGATGTAGGTCGCGACATCGCTCCAGCCGAGCCCTTCGCAGAGCGCGCGCAGATCCGCCATCGGCAGCTTGCGTCCCCCGACATTCACCGCCCGAAGCAACGCGACCATCCGCCCCATGAAACGCACATTAGCGCATAATTCGCGCGCGTCTGCCCTTGACGCGCGCGCCCTCGCCAAGGCAGGTGCGCCCATGGAAATCGCAAGCGCCTTCCAGCGACGGGGCCTCCTCTACGTCCTTTCCAGCCCTTCGGGCGCCGGCAAATCGACCATCGCGCGGATGCTGATGGGGAGGGACGAGGGCGTCGCCATGTCCGTCTCCGCCACCACCCGCCCGATCCGCCCGGGCGAGACCGACGGCGCGGACTATCATTTCGTCGATGATGCGGCATTCGATGAGATGGTCGCAAAGGGCGCATTTCTCGAATGGGCGCACGTCTTCGGCCACCGCTACGGGACGCTCAAGAGTGAGGTGATGAAGGTGATCGAGGGCGGCCGCGACGTGCTGCTCGACATCGACTGGCAGGGCACGCAGCAGCTCAAGCAGGTCGATCCCGACATCGTCCGGGTCTTCATCCTTCCGCCGTCGATGGAGGAGCTGGAGCGCCGGCTGCGCAACCGCGCCACCGACAGCGACGAGGTGGTCAAGCGCCGGATGGACCGCGCCGCGGCGGAAATCAGCCACTGGGCCGAATATGATTATGTGCTGATCAACAACGACGCCGAGAAATGCTGCGAACTGGTCCACAATATCCTGAAGGCCGAGCGGCTCAAGGCGACCCGGCGCGTCTTCCTCCACGATTTCGTTCGCGAACTGATCGGCTAGGGTCTATCCTCTTCCTCGAATAGACAGGGAGGGCATCATGGTCCGGACCATCATCGGCGGCCTCGTCGGCGGACTGATCCTGTTCGTCATGGGCTTCATCTTCTGGGCGACGCCACTCGGCGAGCTGCCCTTCCACCGGGTCGATGACACCAAGAGCGCGGCGATCCAGCTCGCGCTCAACCAGAACCTGACGCAGACCGGGACCGGCGCCTACATCATTCCCAACCATGCCACCGCCCAGGGCTCGATCGCTTATGCGCAGGGCCCGATCGCCACCGTCTATTTCAATACGATGGGCTATCCGCCCGAGGACATGTCGATGCTGGCGCCCGGCTTCGTCATGGCGCTGATCGCCGGGCTGCTCATGGCCTTCGGCCTGGCGGCAGTCGGCGGCGGGGGCCGGAGCTTCCGCGCGAGCGCACAACTCGTCATCCTCTTCTCGCTCGGCTTTTGCGTCTGGGAATATCTGGCCACGCCGATCTTCAACCATTTCGGCTGGCGCTACTGGATTTATGCCTTCGTCGCCGAATCGTCCTCGCTGATCCTGGCCGGACTGACCATCGCCAAATGGTTCCTCCCAAGGGGGACGCACGCTGCTCCGGCGGCTGAAGAGGCCGCGCCCGAAGCCTAGAGCAAGGCGAGAAAGCGGGCGGCCGCGGCGAAGTCGCGGCGGCGATTGGCGAGGGCCGCGGCAGCCTCGGCGTCCTCACCCCAATTCTCCGCCTGCCATTGCTCGTCGAGCGTCGCGGCGGCCCATGCGGCGTCGAGCGAGATCGCACCTTCCGCGACCGCCAGCGCCACGATCAGCGAGCCGGAGATGGTGACCAGCGGCGAAAGCCCGGCGAGCTGGAACGGATCGCGCGCGGCGACCGCTTCGCGCAGGTGTACGACGGTTTCGGGAGGCTGCGGCATGTGGATGACGCCCATCGCCAGCTCGAACACGATTTCATAGCGCTGTTGCACCCAGGCGAGGATCGGGTCCCACAATTCCGACTGGCGCGCGGCGAGCGTCTCCGGTCCTTCGGCGCGGTAGCAGAGGAGGTCGCTCTCGCCATAAGCGGCAAGGCCGTCGGCGAAGGCTTGCGGATCGGCGGCCACCCGATCGATCGCGGCATTGGCAAGACCGGTCAGCGGCATCGACCGCGGGTCGATCACGTCGTCCTGCAAATTCCACTCGTCGGCGATCGCCCCGGCGAGTGCCTCGGTCGGCGCCACCAGCGGCGCGCGGCCGGGCGTCCGCACCGGCCGGCCGTCGAGCAGGATCGCGCGGTCCTCTCCAGCCTCGGCCTTCTTGTAGAAACGCTTCACGGAGAGGGCGGCGTGCGCCACCGCCGCGCGAGATAGCGCGGGCCGAAGAAACTGGCGACGAGACCGCCCAAAGCGAGCGGAAATCCGACCCACGATCCGCCTTCGACGAACATGTCGCTCTGCCACAGCAGGATGGCGAGCAGGGTAAGTACCGTCCCGCCGATCCGCACCAGGTTGATGAGGATGAACCGGTTGCGCCACATTGTGTCGTCCTGCGGGGGAGTCATGCCGCCTCTTTCGCGAAATGGAGGATGTCGCCCGGAGTCTCGGCGATGCGGTGCGCGCCGGCCCGGAGCAGTTCGTCGGCGCGATGATAGCCCCAGCCGACGCCGATCGCGTGGGCGCCCGCCGCGCGCGCCATCGCCATGTCGTAGGTCGTGTCGCCGATCATCATCGTCGTTTGCGGGGCCGCGCCCGTCTCGGCCATCGCCTGCGCGATCATCGAGGGATGCGGCTTTGACGGGTGGCGGTCGGCGGTCTGCAGGGTGACGAACCGCCCGGCGAGGCCGTGCGCCTCGAGGCAAAGGGCGAGCCCGCGGTCCGACTTGCCCGTGGCAACGCCGAGCAGCCAGCCATCGGCCTCCAGCCGGTCGATCAATGCGGCGACGCCGTCATAAAGCGGCTCGTGCACCAGCCCCTCGGCGCGCAGCCGCTGGAAGGCGCCCTTATAGGCGTCGGCCAAAGCATGGTGCTGCGCTGCGTCCGCCTCCGGCGCCACCTCGCGCATCGCCTCGACGAGGCTGAGCCCGACCACGCGCCGGGTGCGCTCGGCCCCGGGCGGCGGCAGATCGAGCGCTGCAAAGCAGGCGTCCATCGCCGCGCAGATCACATGCTGGCTGTCGACCAGGGTGCCGTCGCAATCGAACAGGGCCAGGCGGTTCACGCCTTCTTGCCCCGCCCGCGCCGTTCGCCCCGCCGTTCCTTGCGGCGCGACTTGGCCGCCGCGGAAGTGGCCTTGCGCTTGCCCTCGGCGGTCTCGGAGAATTTGACCTCGTCGAGCTCGATGTCGCCCGCTTGCGCATCGAAGCCGAGCGAGGCGAGCGTGGCCGCGAAATGATCCGGCATTTCGGCATTGGCGTCGATCCGGCCGCCATCGGGATGGTCGATCCTGAGGCGCCGGGCGTGAAGGTGCAGCTTGCGGCTGATCGAGCCGGTCAGGAAAGCGTCCTGCCCACCATATTTGCCGTCGCCCACGATCGGATGACCGATCGCCGCCATGTGCACGCGCAGCTGGTGCGTGCGCCCCGTATAGGGCTCGAGCGCGACGAAGGCGGCGCGGTTGCCCGCCCGCTCGATCACTCTGTAGCGGGTCTTCGCGGCCAGCCCCTCTTCCTCGTCGACATGCATCTTCTCGCCGCCGGTGCCGGGCTGCTTGGCGATCGGCAGCTCGATCAACCCATCATCGATCCGCGGCACGCCGACGACCACCGCCCAATAGACTTTGCGCACGGTGCGCCCGGAAAAGGCCTTGGCGAAGAAGGCCGCGGCGCGCGGGCTCCGGGCGACCAGCAGCAGGCCCGACGTGTCCTTGTCGAGCCGGTGGACGAGCTTCGGCCGCGCCGCGCCTTCGGCGACGAGCCCTTCGAGCAGCCGGTCGAGATGATCCTTGGTCTTGGTCCCGCCCTGGGTGGCGAGTCCCGGAGGCTTGTTGAGGACGATCGCGGACGGATCCTCCTCGATCACCATCGAGCGGACAAACTCGACCTCGTCGTCGCTCAGCGTTTCGCGAACGCGCTCCTTCTTCGGCGCCGGCGCCTCCTCGCCGAGCGGCGGGATACGGACGGTCTGCCCCGCCTCGATCCGGTCGCCCGGCGCGGCGCGCTTGCCGTCGACGCGCAGCTGCCCGGTCCGCGCCCAGCGCGAGATCTGGCCGAACGTCACGTCGGGCAGGTTGCGCTTGAACCAGCGGTCGAGGCGGATGCCGTCATCCTCGCTCGAAACCCGCAGCTGGCGGACCTGATCAGCGGCGCTCATGCCGCGGCCCGCGTCGCGAACAGGCCGGCAAGGAGCAAGGCGAGGGAGCCGACGACCGACGCGAGAACATAGGCCGCCGCCGGTCCTGGCTGGCCGCGCTCGATCAACAGCCAGGTTTCCAGGCTGAAGGCGGAGAAGGTGGTGAAGCCGCCGAGAATGCCGACGCCAAGGAACAGCCGGGCCTGGTCCGTCCCCCCGGCGCGGCTCAGCCAGCCGGCGAGCAGCCCCATGGCAAGCCCGCCCACAAGGTTCACGGCCAGCGTGCCCCAGGGAAAGCCTGGGCCCAGCCGGGCGAGGAAGGCGGCGCCGACCAGGTGGCGCGCCCCGGCGCCGATGGCGCCGCCGAGCATGACGAGAATAAGGCTGGGCATGGCGGCGGCTGTAGCCGCCCTGCTTCCGCTCCGCCAGTGCCGGGGGTCAGCGGCCGTTGTTGACGATCAGCGAGACGTCGGAGCCGGTGCCGGCGGGGGTGACGATCAGATAATAAGCCGCCTCGCCATTGACGCCGCCCAGGATCTTGTCCGCGCCTCGGGCCTGCTGCTCGACCGAGAAGCCCGCCCCCGTGACGAGATTGCGGTAATGGCCAATCACGCGGTCCGGACCATCCGCGGTGTTGAAGGTGACGACGCGGATATGACAGTCGCCGCGATCGGCGCCCGCCGCCTCGGTCAGACGGCCGCCCGGATACATCGGGAATTGGGCCGGCAAGCGCTGGGCGTAGGAATTGCCGGTGGTGAAGGGAACGCCGCAGGCGCTCTGCATCGCGTCCCCGCCGGCCTGGCCACCGCGGGGACCAGCCGAACCGGCCGGATATTGCGCCTGGGGCGGCGCCCCTGCCCCGCGCGCGCTGTTCGGCCGCGCCTGCTGGACGAGATTGGGATCGACGAGGATCTGGTCCTCGAGCGCGCTGGTCAACGCAGGGTCGGCGCCGTTGCCGATCAGGCTGTTGTCGACCTCGGCAAGATTGTTGCCGTCGCCGCGGTTGCAGGCGGCGAGCGTGAGCAGGCCGGCAATTGCGGCGCTCCGCGCAAATATATGAACGGCTTTGGTCATGCAGCGTCCTCTCCCGCAGCGCTTATGACGCAAATCGGCGAGCAAGGGGTGAGCGGATATGGTTAACGCGGCCCGTTT
>DASQJU010000184.1:0-3634 GCA_035630915.1 Allosphingosinicella sp. | reverse complement strand
CTCCGAATCAAGCCTGAATGTCGCGGAAATCCGGGGACTCGACCAGCGCTTAAGCCGTTTCGACTGGAGTCAGGCCGTAGACGACCGCCCGCTGAAGACCGTATTCGGGAAAGTCGGCGTCTCGCGCCAAGCCGAGCTGGTTCGCAGGGTACTCGCCGATATTGGCGAGTGGCTGAGCCGGAGAAGATGGTCCCCTCGCGAGACTTGTAAGGCCCCGCGCGGCAACGCCTTTAGATCGTCAGCGCGCCGGCGCCTCCGCCGGGACGAGCAGGCCGTCGACCCGCTCGATCGCGCCGTTCGAGGCCAGGGTTTCCTCGACCAGCCGGCCGTGCCCGCCCGTGTCCGACGTGACGACGACCGCGTCGCCGTCGCGGGTGAAGGTGAGCGTGCCGCCGGACATGGTCCGCATCTGCGTCGGGCGCGAACCGCCCCGCGCCAGCGCCGCGTCGAGATCTCGCCGGGTGACGACTCCGGGGACGATATGGGCGCGCAGCAAAGCGATCGCCTGCGGGCGCATCGCTTCGGTCTTCAGCGCATCGGCGCCCGCCCCCAGGGCTGGGAACGCGCTATTGTCGGGCGCGAACAATGTGAAGGGACCGGTGCCGCCGAGCAGCTCGGCCAGACCGGCATTGGCGGCGATCTCGCCCAGCCGGCCAAGATCGCCGTCGCCGGCCAGGGCCGCGGCGACCGTCTGGCTGCCGGGTTCCACCGCGTTCGCGGCCGGCGCCGTTTCATTGGCCGCCGCATTGCCGGTGTCGGCGGCGCGGTTGCAGCCGGAAAGGAGGACCGCCGCGGCCGCCGCGGCGATCCCGATACGAAGATGGTTCATGCCTTGAGTCCCTTTCATGCCCGGCGATCAGGTCAGCAGCTGGATCGCCGCCTGGACCAGCTGCGTCGTCGGATCCATCTGGTAGATGTAGCCGTCGCTGTAGCGATACTGGCTTTGCGGCGTGTCGTAATATTGGCCGCGATAGGCGTAAGGCACGTTGTAGACGTCGTAGCCCGCCGGCATCGTCTGGCCGATGTTGAACGTGTCGCCGGTGAGCAGGCCGGCCACCTGCTGGATCATCTGGGTCTGCGGATCGAGCCCGTAGACGATGCCATCGGCGTAGCGATAATCGTAAGGCTGGTTCCAGCCGTAATATTGGCTGAGATAGGTCGGCACCGGCGCATAGGAATAGCTGGTCGGCCAGACGTTGCCGCGCCACAGCGCGCCGCCGGCGAGCGGCACGAACCCGTCGACGATGCCCGAGCTCTGGTATCTGTAGAGATAGCCGTCCGCGTAGCGGTAATTGCCCTCGCGGTAGCGCGGCCACCAATTGCTCGCCCAGGTCCGCTCGGCGAGATGGCGCGCCTGCCCCGGCGGCAGGCAGCCATTATGCTTGCGGGCGAGGCCCGGCGGGCAGCCGCGCATCAAGCCGTGGGACGGCTCCCAGCGGACGCGCGAGATATCGCCCTGGTTGGTGATCCACCCCGCCCTGCGCACGTCATGGCCGCGGCCGCGGCCGCGATCGTCCTGGCGGGCGCCTGGCAGAAGAACGTCTTCGTTGCGGACGTGGGCGGGACCGCGCACGCGATCGTCGCCCCGGCCGTGGCCGCGATCGGCGCGGTCGTGGCCGCGGCCGTGATGATCGTCGCCGGCGATTCGCTGCGCCTCGCCGCGTCCCGGATTTCGGTTCACGTCGCGATCCTGATGGCCGCGGCCGCGCTGGGCGTCGTCGGCGCCGCGGCCTTGATGGCCGTTGCCGCGATTGTCGCCGCCGGCGCGCTGGCCGTGGCCCTGGCCGCCGCCATGACCGCCGCCATGGCCTTGCGCGTAAAGCGGGGTCGCGAGCGCGATGGTCGCCGCGCTCAAGCTGAGCAGCATGGTACGCATGACAAATCTCCTCTGGGGTCGGTACAGCAACGGGTGGAGATCGTCAGGGTTCCGTATCCTGCCGCCCCCGCTCTCGGGATTAACCCGAATTGAGTCGCGCGCACCCTCCCGGCATCCGCGTCCCAGGAGTGCGGCTGGAGACGGGCGATCGATATCTTCCTGCAGGCGATCACGCTCACCATTGGCGCGCTGCTGCCGATCATGAACCCGTTCAGCACCGCGCCGCTGTTCGTCTCGCTGACCGCCGGCTTCGACGAAAAATGGCGCAATCGCCAGGCCATGCTGGCCTGCATCTACGCTTTCGCCATCCTCGTCACCTTCCTGCTGCTCGGCGCCTGGATCATTGATTTCTTCGGCATTTCGGTGCCCGGCCTGCGCGTCGCCGGCGGGCTGATCATCGGCGTGATCGGATTTCGCATGCTGTTCCCCTCGCCCGCACCCCCGGCGGCGCCCGGGGCCGAGGGCCAGCCTCAGGAGCGCGACGTCGCCTTCACCCCGCTCGCCATGCCCAGCCTCGCCGGCCCGGGTTCGATCTCGGTCGTGCTCACCGCCGCGGCCCAGATCCGAAGCAACTTCCCCGACGATTTCGTGCTGATCTACGGCGCGGTCATCGCCGGCATGGCCCTCACCCTGCTCTTCTCGCTGGGGGTGCTGCGCGGGGCGGCCGTGATGGTCCGCTTCATGGGTCACGCGGGAATCGACGCGATGACGCGCATCTTCGGTTTTCTGCTGATCGCCATCGGCATGCAGTTCCTGCTGACCGGGATCAGCGACTTCTTCGGCATCGCCCCGGCTTGAAAGCGGCCGACGGCTCCTCACTTTCCGCAACCGCGATGTTGAAGCCTTCCTCTGGGCAGCCTAACTCCCGAACCAGACATGCCGCCGCGCTCGCCCCTCGCCATCCGCGATTTCCGTTTCTACTGGACGGCGCGCTTCGCCTCGACCGTCGCGCAGGTGGCGATGATCGTGGTCATCGGCTGGCAGGTCTACGACATCGCCCGGCGGACGATGGACATCGAGCAGGCCGCGCTCCAGCTCGGCTTCATCGGGCTGGTGCAGTTCGTGCCGCTGTTCGCGCTGACCCTCGTCACCGGCTGGGTCGCGGACCGGATCGACCGGCGCTGGATCGCCCGCGCGTCGATCGGGCTCGAGCTCGTCTGCGCCGCCCTCCTGGCCTGGCTGACCTGGACCGGCGCCGTGACGCTCGCCTGGCTGTTCGTGATTGCCGGCCTGCTCGGAGTCGCCCGCGCCTTCGCCGGGCCTGCGCTGGGCGCGCTGGCGCCGAATCTCGTTCCGCGCGAGAGCCTGCCGCGCGCCATCGCTTTGAGCTCGATCGCCTGGCAGACCGGGGGAATCGCAGGGCCGGCGGTGGGCGGCTATCTCTACGCCTGGGATCCGCACATGCCCTATGCGGTGGCGGCGGGACTCTTCGCCCTCTCGCTCTTCTGCATGGTGATGATTCGCCCGGTTCCGCGCAGCGCCATCACCGGCTCGACCAATCCGTGGCGGCAGATGGTCGACGGGCTCCATTATGTGCGCCGCAATCGACTGGTGCTCGGCGCGATCTCGCTCGATCTGTTCGCCGTGCTGCTCGGCGGCGCCACTGCGATGCTCCCGGTCTTCGCCCGCGACATCCTCCATTCCGACACCACCGCGCTCGGCCATTTGCGTGCCGCCCCCGCGGTCGGCGCGACCCTCACGGCCCTGTGGTTCTCGTGGCGGCCGCTGAAGCACGATGTCGGGGCCAAGATGCTCCTC
>DASQJU010000183.1:0-2230 GCA_035630915.1 Allosphingosinicella sp. | reverse complement strand
GCAAAGCCGAGGCTGAAGATGCAGACGACGACCAGGCTGTAGGCGGCGTAGGCCGGGTCCACCTCGGGCGGCAGCAGGTTCAACAAGGTCATCGAGACGGCAATCAGCGCCAGGCCCGCGGCGAAGCCGAACGCGGCCCATTTGATCTGCTGGCGCTCGATCCCCCGCTCGAGGCGCTTGTAACGCAGCGGCATCGCCAGCAGCAAAGCCAGCGGGATGAGGAGGCCGACCGCGACCTGGAGGTTCTCGTCGACTCCGGGAAGCGAGACGAACACCGCGATCGGCAGGGCGGCGATCGGGATCCAGCGGGTCCAGCGCGGCTCGAAGCGGCCGTCCGGGAAAGCGGCGATCCCGACGACCAGCAGATACCACCAGGCGCTGGAGAGGACGTCGCTGAGCGCCGTTAGCCCGACCGCCATCCACATCAGGAGCGGCGGATCGATCGTCGCCGCCATGCCGAGGAAGGCGAAGGACATGATCATCGCCACCGGATCGCGCGGGCGGCGGATGAACAGCATCACCGCGCAGGCGAGTAGGGTGACGCAGCCGAGCGCGGAGAAGAGGAAGCGGATCGCCATGCGCGTGTCGCGCGCGATGGTCTGGCGGGCCTGCGCCTGCTCGAGGTGGACCGGCGAGCGGGTCAGCGCATGGTGGGCGACTCGGCCGTCGGCATTGCGGATGCGGAGGTTGACGACCGGGCCGGGCGCGGCGCGGAGGATGTCGGCGAGCGCGTCGATGCGCGTCCCCGGCGGCACCGCGCGGCCGTCGATCGCGAGGATCCTCCCGCCTTCGCCGATCCCCTGGCGTGCGCTCTCGACGCCGACCGGCGCGCCGAGCGTGACCGTCCCGTCATATTCGATCTGGGTGCTGAGCCCGATCCCCTCAAACACCGGGTTGGTCTCGTAGGTATCGTGGAGGATGTAGCCGGTGCCGGCGACGTCGGCGAGGACTGCGAAGGCGAAGGCCAGCAGCCAGAGCGGGCGCACCCACACACTCCAGCGATCGGAAATCGTCGAAAGCTGTCTCGGGACCAATCCGGATCCTGCCGTCTCGCCCATCCGGCGCGCTTTCCCCCGTTGAAGCGAGGGAAGCTTAGCAAATCAAACGGGATTCGCCACTGTAAGAAGACGAGTAATGACGAGTAATCAGGCGCGGCGCGTCAGGCGGCCCAACGCATCTCCAGCCGGTCCCAGATCTCGACCAGGGCCAAAGCGAGATCGTGCATCATGGCTTCCGAATGAGCGGGGCCGGGGGTGAAGCGCAGCCGCTCGGTGCCGCGCGGCACGGTCGGGTAGTTAATCGGCTGCACGTAGATGCCATATTCGGCGAGCAATATGTCGCTGATCTTCTTGGTCTTGACCGGATCGCCGACGAGCAGCGGCACGATGTGGGTGACCGACGGCATCACGGGAAGCCGGGCCGCGGCGAAAATCTCCTTGAGCTGGGCCGCGCGCGCCTGCTGCGCCTCGCGCTCAGCCGAGGAGGCCTTGAGGTGGCGCACGCTCGCCAGCGCGCCGGCGACGAGCACCGGGGAGAGCGAGGTGGTGAAGATGAAGCCGGGCGCATAGCTGCGGACCACATCGATAATGTCGCGGTCGGCCGCGATATAGCCGCCCATCACGCCGAACGCCTTGCCGAGCGTGCCTTCGATGATGGTCACCCGGTCGGCGACCGCGTCGCGCTCCGAGATGCCGCCGCCGCGCGCGCCGTACATGCCGACGGCGTGGACTTCGTCGAGATAAGTCAGAGCCTTATATTTGTCGGCCAGGTCGCAAATGTCGGCGATCGGCGCGATGTCGCCATCCATCGAATAGACGCTCTCGAACGCGATCAGCTTGGGCGCCTCGGCCGGGGCCTCGGCCAGCAATTGCTCGAGATGCTCAAGGTCGTTGTGCCGGAACACCCGCTTCTCGCAGCCGGAGCTGCGGATGCCGGCGATCATCGAGGCGTGGTTGAGCGCGTCGGAGAAGATGATGCAGCCGGGCAGCAGCTTGCCGAGCGTCGCCAGCGTCGCCTCGTTCGAGATGTAGCCCGAGGTGAACAAAAGCGCCGCCTGCTTGGCGTGGAGGTCGGCGAGCTCGGCCTCGAGCTCGACATGGTAATGGGTGTTGCCGCCGATATTGCGGGTGCCGCCGGAGCCGGCGCCGACATCGTGGAGCGCTTCCTCCATCGCCTCGACGACCTTGGGGTGCTGGCCCATCGACAGATAGTCGTTCGAGCACCAGACGGC
>DASQJU010000182.1:0-5004 GCA_035630915.1 Allosphingosinicella sp. | reverse complement strand
ACCACGCTCGCCGGCCCCTCGCGGCGGCTGGCGATGACGATCTCGGGCTCGGCGACCTTGTCCGTCGCGTCGCACGCATTGCGCAGGATGTTGAGCATGACCTGCTGGATCTGGATCCGATCGCCGTTGACGCTCTTCGCGTCGGCGGCGAGTTGCTTGCTCACCTTGAGCCTCGGATAGGCGTTGGCGACGGACAGCAGCGAGAGCGAATCGTCGACGATGCGGGAGACGGACACCGCGGTGACCGTCTTGGCCTGGTTAGACACCATTTCCCGCACCTGCCGGATGATGTCGGCGGCAAGGTGGACCTGCTGCGCGGCGTCGGCGATGCCGCGATCGAGCTCGTCGGGCTCGATACCGCCGGATTTGAGGCGCCTTCTGGTGCCCGCCAGATAGTTGGACGCCGCAGTGAGCGGTTGATTGAGCTCGTGGGCCAGGGTCGCCGCCATGGCGTTCATCGCTTCGACCCGGGAAAGATGAGCGACCTGGGTCTGCAGCTGGCTCAACAGCTTGCGGGCGCTGACGTTCTGATCGGTGCCGTGCAGGCGGACGACGTTTCCGGCCGCGTCGAAGGTCGGCATGACCACGCCCTGATGCAGCGATTCGATCCCGCTCGGCAGCCGCACCTCATATTCGATTTCCTGCGTCTCCCCGGTGCGGAGCGCCTCCTCATGGGCATGGACCACTGCTGCCCGCCCATCCTCGTCGAGATAGCTCAGAAATTCCTCGAAGCTCGGACTGCCGTCTTCCGGACGGCGCTCGAACTGCGCGCAAAGCTGCGGCGACCAATGGACCGCACCGGTCGCGAGGTCGAAGTCCCAATCCCCGATCTGGCCGATCCTCTGCGCTTCGCGCAGCCGCTCGTTGGCGCGCGCCAGCTCCGCCTCCCGCCGGTCCCGCCGGCTGAGGGAGGATGTCAGGAACGCCACCAGCGCGATCAGGATGACGGAAACCAGAGCGGCGCCGCCGAACAGGATCGCGGCGCGGTGGCGCGACGGCGCCAGCACCTTGTTCTCGGTGATGCCGTAGGTGACGAACAGCGGATAATCGCGCAGCCGCCGATGGCTGAAGATGCGCACCTGGCCGTCGAAAATGCTGGGACCGACGTGGGTGCCGTTCGGATTCGCCGCCTGGTTGCGCATGACCACGCTGCCGCGCATGTCTTCGCCCGAGCTTTCGATCCCGCCGGACCGGCGCGCCCGCGCGATTCCGTCGAGACCGATCACCGACATGACGTCGGTCTCGTCGACCTGCGCGTCGCGATAGAAGGCGGTGAACTGGCTCGGCAGGATGTTGATCGCGATGACGCCCGCGAACGATCCGTCCGGATGGTTCAGGCGGCGCGTCAGCCAGATGATGTTCTGTCTGGCGACGCGGGAATAGCTGGGCGGGCTGATGGCCAGCCCGCCGCTGTCGCGCGCGAGGTGGATTCGAAAGGCCGGATGCTCGGCGACGCTGTAGTGCGGCAGCGGATGCCGCATCGAGGTCGCAATAATCTCGCCGCGCGCATTCGCAATGCTCACGCCGAGGAACGTGCCGCTTCGAATGATCTGCCCGGAGATACGCGCAGGCCGCTCCGGTGTGCCGGCGAATTCCGGACTCGCCACGCCGTCCGCGAACCGCGCCGCCGCGTAGCGCGTCACGAGATCCGCCGTCTCCAGCGTGCGGCGGACATAGAGCTCGAAGGCAATCGTCCGGTTTTCGTTCTGACGGATCGCTTCGCTGATCGCCTGTGAGCGCTCGAACGCGGCCTGGCTTGCCGTGAGCCACCAGATCCCGGCGATCAGCAGCACGCAGAAGCCCCACACCAAGGCGCGCATGGGGCGGGAGCTCAGGGGGCCGGCCCCTTCGGCGGCAGGCTGGGCGATTGCGGAGGCCATTCGCGCCGCTTATGGCTGGGCCTCGCGCGGCGTTCAACGCCAGACGCAACGGGAGCGAAATGATCGGGGCGCATGCGAAGATGATGTCGGGCTTCGGCAGCCATTTCTCGAGCGAGGCGGTGCCCGGCGCGCTGCCGCAGGGTCGCAACTCGCCCCAGCGCCCGGCCTTCGGCCTCTATGCCGAGCAATTGTCGGGGACCGCTTTCACCGCGCCGCGCGCCGAAAACCGGCGCTCGTGGCTCTACCGCATGCGGCCGAGCGCGGCCCACCCACCCTACCGACCGTACACGGGGGCAAGTCTGTTCGCCGCCGGCGCGCCCGGCGCGCCCGGCGCGCCGCTGCCGCCCAACCGGCTGCGCTGGGACCCGCTCGACCTTCCCGAGGCGCCTACCGACTTCGTCGATGGCCTCGTGACGATGATGGCCAATGGCGACCCTGCCGCGCTCGAGGGCGTCGCCGTCCATGTCTATCGCGCCACCGCCGACATGGCGGATCGCTATTTCTTCGATGCCGACGGCGAATTGCTGATCATCCCCGAGCAGGGCCGGCTCGACCTGCGCACCGAGATGGGTCGGATCGAGATCGAGCCCGGCGAGGTCGCGCTGGTGCCGCGGGGCGTGCGTTTTCGCGTGCTGCTCCCCGACGGCCAGGCGCGCGGCTATGTCGCGGAGAATTACGGCAGCCTGCTGCGGCTCCCGGAGCTCGGCCCGATCGGCTCCAACGGCCTCGCCAATCCGCGCGACTTTCTGACGCCCGAGGCGGCGTTCGAGGAGCGCGAGGGTGAGTTCGAGCTGATCCAGAAGCATCTCGGCGCGTTGTGGGTCACGAAGCTCGGCCACAGCCCGCTCGACGTCGTCGCGTGGCACGGCAATCTCGCGCCCTGGAAATACGACCTGCGCCTGTTCAACACGCTCGGCTCGATCAGCTACGACCATCCCGATCCCTCGATCTTCACCGTCCTGACCAGCCCCAGCGACGTGCCCGGTCGGGCCAATGCCGATTTCGTCATCTTCCCGCCGCGCTGGATGGTTGCCGAAGACACGTTCCGCCCGCCTTGGTTCCACCGCAACGTGATGAGCGAGTGCATGGGGCTGATCAGCGGCGCCTACGACGCCAAGGCCGAGGGCTTCGCGCCGGGCGGGATGAGCCTGCACAATCTGATGGCCGGCCATGGCCCCGACGCCGCGAGCTGGAAGGCGGCGAGCGAAGCGGCGCTGAAGCCGCACAAGATCGACGGCACAATGGCCTTCATGGTCGAAAGCTGCTGGCCCTACCGGCCGACGCAATATGCGCTCGATCGCGCCCAGGGCGATTATGACGAAGCCTGGGACGGCTTCCCCAAAGCGAAGCTTCCCTAGTTACCCTGATTGCCGCAGAGCCGGCCGAGGCGTAGAAACGGGGCATGATCGCAGCCATGCTCGCCGCGTTCGCGGCCACGTCCGGGCCCTCGGCCCTCCCCGAACAGTCGCTTCGGCAGCAGGCGGAAACGCGGCGCGCCCTCACCCGCTTCATCAGCGTCCGCGACTATCCGCGTGAGGCGCTACGCCAGCGCGCGGAGGGCCTGGTGGAGTTCGAGGTGGAGACGACGACGGAAGGCCGGGTGAGCGACTGCAGGGTCCTCTACTCCAGCGGACACCCACTGCTGGACGATCGAACCTGCGCGATCATGCGCGAACGGGCGCGGATCGCTCCGCGGCGCGACGCGGAGGGCCGGCCGGTCCCGGCCAGGGTCCAGACCGCCTACAACTGGGTCATGCCCGGTGCCCGGCTGGTCCCGCTCGACTCGCGGGCTTACGCGCCGCGCCGGGTCGTCGCTCGGGGCTACGAGCGCTCGTTTCGCTGAACCCGGTCAGGGGCCTTTAGCGAGAAACGCCTTCACTCCGCGCGCAGCCTGGCGGAGGCGCTGCTCGTTCTCGACCAGGGCGATGCGCACATAGCCCTCCCCTTCCTCGCCGAACCCAACGCCCGGCGCGACCGCGACCCTGGCTTCGCTCAGCAGGCGCTTCGAGAACTCCATCGCACCGAGCTTGCGCCACGGCTCGGGGATCGGCGCCCAGGCGAACATGCTGGCCTCGGGCGACGGGATTTCCCAGCCGGCGCGGCCGAAGCATTCGACGAGGCAGTCGCGCCGGCCCTTGTAGAGGCGGCGATTGGCCTCGATGATATCCTGCGGCCCGTTCAGCGCCGCGACCGCTGCGGCCTGAATGGGCGTGAAGGCGCCGTAATCGAGATAGGATTTGACCCGGGCGAGCGCGCCGATCAGCGCCGGGTTGCCGACCGCGAAGCCGATCCGCCAGCCGGCCATCGAATAGGTCTTGGACATCGAGGTGAACTCGACCGCCACTTCCTTGGCGCCCGGCACCTGGAGGATCGAGGGGGTCGGCGCATCGCCGAAATAGATTTCGGCATAAGCGAGGTCGGAGATCACCCACAGGCCGTTCGCGCGGGCGAACGCGACGACCTTCTCGTAGAAAGCGAGATCCGCTGTGTAGGCGGTGGGATTGGAGGGATAGCCGATTACCAGCACCTTGGGCGCCGGCACGGTGTAGCGCACCGCGCGCTCGAGGATGTCGAAGAAATCCGGCCCGGGCGCGGCGGGGATCGAGCGGATCGCGGCGCCGGCGATGATGAAGCCGAAAGTATGGATCGGATAGGACGGGTTGGGCGCGAGGACGACGTCGCCCGGCGCGGTAATCGCCTGGGCGAGGTTGGCGAGCCCTTCCTTGGAGCCCAAAGTGACGATCACCTCGGCGTCGGGATCGAGTTCGACGCCGAAGCGGCGCTGATAATAGCCCGCCTGCGCCTTGCGCAGCCCGGCGATGCCCTTCGAAGCGGAGTAACGATGCGCGCGCGGGTTGCGGGCGACCTCGGCCAGCTTCTCGATCACATGCGCCGGAGGCGCCCCGTCCGGATTGCCCATGCCGAGATCGACGATGTCCTCGCCGCGCGCCCTGGCGGCGGCCTTCATCGCGTTGACCTCGGCGAAGACGTAGGGCGGCAGGCGGCGGATGCGGTAGAAATCGGGAGTGCTTGTCATGGCGAACGGCTCTGCCAGCATTGGCGCGGCATGCAAGAGATCACTATTCAAAAGTGCTCTCCAACAATGAAGCTGCCGGTCCCCAGG
>DASQJU010000181.1:0-4635 GCA_035630915.1 Allosphingosinicella sp. | reverse complement strand
CGCTCGGAAATGCCGGCGACACGATGATCGAAACCCTCGGCGATCGCGGCGGCGACCTGCTCGACCGCCTCGAGAAGGCCAGCCAGGAAACCTCGCAGGCGATTTCCACCGCCAGCGACCGCTTGACCGCGACGCTGACTTTCAAGACCGATCACATCGGCGATGAATTCACCGAGATCACCGCCAACCTCCAGCACATGATGTCGGAGCGGCTCGATCACGTGACCGTGGGCTTCGCGCAGAAGTCCGAGTCGATCGTCGAGCTGATGAACACCCGCTCGCAGGAAATGACCGATCTCGTGATCGAGACCGGCAACCAGCTCGCCGACACCATTTCCAGCCGCGTCGAGGAGGTGAACACCACCCTCAAGAACACGGGCGACTCGCTTGTGCTCGATCTGACCCTGCGCGGCAGCGACGTCGTATCGCAGCTCGAGCAGTCCGGCACGCGCATCGCGGATACGATCGTGCAGCGCGGCCAGCAGGTGACCGAAAAGTTCCGCGACGGCGCCGACCAGCTCGCCGACGCGATCGCCAGCAGCAGCGACGCCGCGCATGACATGCTGGCGTCACGGCTGCAATCGTTCGAGGACATGTTCAACCAGAGCGGCACACAGCTCTCCGACGTGGTCTCCACCCGCGCCGACGCGGCGCGCGAAGTCATCGCGGCCCGGCTGCAGGCGTTCGAGGACCTGTTCAGTCGCGGCAGTGAACGCCTCTCCGACGTGATCGGCGGCCGCGGCGACGCGGTGCACGAGATGCTGGTCGGACGCCTGCAGGCGTTCGAGGACATGTTCAACAACGGCGGCACCGAGCTTGCCGAGCGGATTGCGCGCGACTCCACCACCCTCGGCAATCTCATCACCCGCCACCTTGCCGAGTTCGATCGCACCGTGAAGACCTATGGCGGTGAGATGGTCGAGCGTCTGGCCGAGCGCACGCAGGATATTTCCGGCGCGATGCGCGACTACCTCGACAATTTCGACACCCGCGTCACCGTCAAGTCCGCGGAGATCACCGCGAGCCTCGACCAGCAGTTCAATCGCTTCCGGGACGCGCTGGACACCCGCACCCAGACGCTCAACGAGCACTTTGCCGCCCGCACCCAGATGCTCAACGACAACTTCGCCGCCCGGGTCGAAGACGTGGCCAAGGCGATGGCCGACGGCGGCCAGGAAGTGGTCGGCGCGCTCGACCGGCGCATCGGCGACGTCGCCGGCGTGATCAACGCGCGCGGAGCCGAACTCGCCGAAAGCATCGGCGCCAAGATCGAGGACATCGACAAGACCCTCGGCGTCAAGGCGATGGAGGTGGCCGACAATCTGGATACGCGGATCGGCCGCTTCGAGGACCTCCTGCGCGGGCGCGCCGAGACCCTGACCAGGGAAATCGAGACGCGCAGCCAGGCCGCGGCGGACTTGCTCACCGGGCGCACCGAGAGCTTGAGCCGGGCGATCGAGGAGCGCAGCCAAGCCGCCGCCCAAACGCTCGTCGCGCACACCGATGGCCTTGGCCGCGCGATCGAGGAGCGCGCCCAAGCCGCCGCCGATACGCTGGTCGGGCATACCGAGAGCCTGGGGCGGGCGATCGAGGCACGCAGCCAGACCGCGGCCGAAACGATCATCGGACACACCGAGCATCTGGGCCGGACCATCGAGCAGCGCAGCCAGGCTGCCGCGGAGCTCCTGGTCGGCCGCACGGAGAGCTTGAGCCGGGCGATCGAGGAGCGCAGCCAGGCCGCCGCCGACACGCTCATCGGGCGTACCGAGGGCCTGACCAGGGCAATCGAGGAGCGCAGCCAGGCCGCCGCCGACATCCTCGTCGGCCACACCGAGAACCTGGGGCGGACCATCGAGGCCCGCAGCCAGGCCGCCGCCGATACGCTCATCGGGCACACCGAAAGCCTGGGCCGGGCCATCGAGTCGCGCAGCCTGGCCGCAGCGGAAACGCTGATCGGCCACACCGACCACTTGAGCAGGGAGATCGAGACCCGCAGCCAGGTGGCCGCCGACCTGCTCATCGGGCGCACCGACACCCTGGGCCGCGAGATCGAGATGCGCAGCCAGGCCGCGGCCGAATTGCTCGGCGCGCGCAGCGAGCGCCTGGGCAAGGAGATCGAGGCCCGCACCCAGTCGGCCGCCGACCTGCTCACCATGCGCACCGAGAGCCTGAACCGGGAAATCGAGACGCGCAGCCAATCCGCCGCCGACCTGCTCACCTCGCGCAGCGAGCATCTGAGCAGCACCATCAAGTCTCACGCCGGGGAAGCCGCCCAGGCGATCGAAAAGCTGGTCACGACCTCGGTCGATACCATCGGCGCGCGGGCCGACCAGTTGAGCAGCGCCATCAAGGCCAATACCAGCGAGGCCGAGCGCTCGATCGGCAATCTGACGAGCTCGATCTCAAGTCTCATCAGCTCGCGCATCCAGCAATTGGGCGAGGCGGTCAAGAGCAACAGCGCGGACGCCGAGCGTTCGCTCACCCAGCTCGCGACCAACACCACGAGCGCAATCCGCGCGAGCGCGCACGACGCGGAGCGCACGATCAACGGGATGTCGACCGGCGTGAGCAACGTGCTCAAGCAGAATGCCGGCGAGGTCGAGCGCACACTGCTTGCCGTCAGCGCCGAAGTGGCGCGCAACTTCGTCGGCAAGGCCGAGGAGATCTCGACAGCGGTGAGCCAGCGCGCCGCCGAGATGACCTACATCGTGGACGAGAAATCGAGCGGACTGCTCGCCGCGCTCACCAACAAGAGCGAGGAATTCGTGAGCGAGGTGAGCCGCGTCACCGAGCATGCGGTCAAGGCGATCGAAGCCAAGGGCTTCAACTTCACCCAGACCATGATGGACAACAGCGAGCACATCGCCCGCCTCATCAGCGAGGCGAGCGAGACCGCGACCGGCTCGGTCAATCAGTCGCTCAAGGAGTTGCAGACCAGCCACATCGCCGCGACCGAGACCACGGGCGAAGCGGTCAACCGCTCGATCCGGGAATTGCGCGAGGCGGCGGAGCTCGCGACCCAGAGCGCCGCGAAGACGATCACCCGCACGCTCAAGGAACTGCAGGACACCACGCAAGCGGCAGTCGAGCAGTCCACGCAGTCGGCCTCGGCGGCGGTCTCCGAGATCCAGGAGACGCAAAACATGCTGCGGTCGGATACGACCGCACTCTACGAGCGCCTGCGCGAGGCCAACATCCTGCTCCAGGAGGTCCTCAGCGGCGCGCATGAGAACATGAGCGATATCGAGAGCACGCTGGTCGCGCGGGTCTCCGATTTCGTCGCGGCCATGAACGAGGTCGCGCAGAAGGCCGGGTCGGCCAACAGCGACGTCGAGCGAAACATCGCCAGCTTCAAGGCGATGTCGCTCGAGACGCTCAACGATCTGTCGCAACTGGCCGGCCAGTTCGATACGCACGGACGCTCGCTCGCCGAGGCCGTTGCCCTGATCGACAACAGCAACCGTCGCACCGAGGGCGAGCTTGCCGAACGCAACACCTCGCTCGAGGAACTGGTCGCCACGCTCGACGGCAAGGGCATCGAGCTCGACGAGCGGCTGACCCGCTTCGCGGACGTGCTCGATCAATCGCTCGAAGGCGCGGCGGAACGGGCGCGCGACATCGCCCGACTCACCGCCGACGCCGCCACCAGCGGCGTCCAGGCGATCACCGAGAATTTCGAACTGATCCGCAGCGGGGCCGAGGAGGAGCGCCAACGGCTGGCCGAGGCCATGCACAGCATCTACGAGCAGGCCTCCGAGGAGTCGCACGCGATGCTCTCGCAGGCGGCGCAACGGTTCGCCGAGATGCTCGACGGTCTGAAGCAGATGACCGCCGAGATGCAGCAGGAGCTCGAGGGCACGCGCGCCGAGCTGCGCAAGGGGATACTCGAGCTGCCGCAAGAGACGGCCGAGACCGCCTCCCACATGCGACGCGTCATCGTCGACCAGATCGAGGCCCTGGCCGAGCTCAACCGCATCGTCGCCCGCCACGGCCGCGGCCTCGACGCGGTCGAGCCGACGCGCCGGATGGAGACGGCCGACGCCGCCGTTCGCCGGATGGAGACGGCCGAGGCGGTTGCACGCCGGGCCGAGCCAGTCGATGCCGGTGCGCCCCGCGCCGGTGGTCGCGAGGAGCCGACCGCTGCCAACGGCAGCGCGCGGCCGGATCCGGCCCGCCAGCGCTCGGACATCACCGGAGTGGCTGCTCCCGTCATGCCGGCCCGCCGGGCGGAGGCGCCCTCGCTGAGCCCGGCACAGGCGGGCGGCGGGCGCACGGGATGGCTCTCCGAACTGCTCACGCGCGCCTCGCAGGAGGCCGAGCCGCTGGCGCGTAGTGAGGTGCCAGCGCGGGAAACGCCGCCGCCGCGCGAAACACCGCGGGACGCGCCGGCCGACGGCGCGCGCCCCGAGCGCCACACCATCGAGGCCCTCGACTCGCTGGCAGTCGACATCGCCCGGATGATCGACCACGACGCGGCCGCGGAGCTATGGGATCGCTACAACCGGGGCGAACGCAACGTGTTCACGCGCAAGCTCTACACCATGCAGGGCCAGAAGGCGTTCGACGAAATCCGCAGGAAATATCGCAGCGAACGCGACTTTCAGCGGACCGTCGATCGCTATATCGGCGAGTTCG